>JAISHN010000031.1 GCA_031262635.1 Holosporaceae bacterium | reverse complement strand
AAAGCGGCTTGTCGTTTCCAGACGCCTGCGTCGACCGCGGGAATGCCGCCGACGATCTTGCCGGACTCGACGTTTGAATGAATTCCGCTTTTAGCCGCGGCGATCGCTCGGTCGCCGATCTCGATATGCCCCGCCACGCCGACTTGTCCGGCGAGGATTACGTCGTTTCCAATTTTTGCGCTGCCGGCGATTCCTACTTGCGCGACGATGATTGACCGCTCGCCGATTTGTACGTTGTGCGCGATCTGAACTAGGTTGTCGACGATTGTGTCGTTTCCAATTACGGTGTCTTCGATAGAGCCTCTGTCGATCGTAGTATTCGCTCCGATTCTGACTCGATCGCCGATAATTACGCGGCCGATCTGTCTTACGTAGACCATTTCCTTGCCCGTTGGGATGATTCCAAAACCGGACTCGCCTATGCGAGCGCCGGAGTTGATTCTGACTTTCTCGCCGATAATCGCGCAGGAAATCGAAACGTTGTTTCCCACGCGTCCGCCGGCTCCAATTTTGCAATTCTTCCCGACCGCGCAGTTACAGCCTATAACTACGCCGTCGCCGATTTCTACGTTTTCCTCTATAACTGTGTTTTCTCCTATGCCGACGTTCTTTCCTATTCTCGCGGATTCATGAATTCTGGCGGAATCGGCGATTCGCGAGGCGAATTCTTCCGCGGGACATAGAATTTCCAACGCTTTGGCGTACCCGATTATCGCGTTCGGATAAATCAACCCCAACGCTTCGCTCGGAAGATCGGCAACGGCGTTTTCAGCGATAATAACGGCTCCGGCTGAAGTTGTTTTTAAATCTGATAAGTATTTTTTATTGCCGAAAAAGGATAGATCGTTTTTGATCGCGTCTTTGAGAGTCGCTACGCCGGAGATTTCGAAGTCTTGATCTCCATGCGTTTTAAATCCGCAGATTTTGGCCAATTCGGACGCTTTGATTTTTTTTATTTCTCCGAAAAAGTTTCTGTCCATGTCGTTTCCTTTTTTTCGCCATCCTCAAGCGCGACAAACATTATTAAACTGGCGCCCTTTTCGCAATGACGTAAGGAGACGGTATTACCCGCCGCTACTCGCGTCGTCATCCTAGAGGAGCGAAGCGACGAAGGATCCAAGCGTCTTTTTTACGGCATCATCCCTTCTTTAAGTCATAGACGGATTGCCGCGTCGAACTCCATCTTCCTTGCTATGAGGCGCGCGGAAGCCTCCTACTTCGTCCCTTTAAGCTCGACTTTTATGCTCTTACAAACCTTATTTAATCTGTCTATTGTTTCCTTTGTAATATCCAAACAATTTTTTTCCATATGCACGATTGTTTCAGAGTTCAAAACTATTTGAATTCCTTTTTCTTTACATATATCCGCGACGACTTTTTTAATTTCTTTCTCAAGAACGCCTATGGCTCTGCCGTAGCCTTCGGAAATCTGGTATTTTTTCGTCCGAACCATATCGTAGAGGATCATTTGCATATCTTCTATTTTTCGAGCGTCGTAGTCGGATTTTTTGTTCGACTCCATAGATTTTATTTGCGTCTCCAGGTCCTTAAGATCTTTTTTGGACTCCTGATTGATCTCTTCGATTTGTTTTTCTATGTCTTTGCCGGCCTCGCATTCAGACGCGACTTTTTTTAAGTCTAGAGCGGCGAAAATAGAGACCGCCGGCGAGCACTCCGCTTGAAAGAGAAAAAACGACGCTGCGAGAGCGAATAATCGTCCGCCGTTATTGCGACGATATCGCAAGGGCGAATAATTATTCGTCCTTATGTTCAATCCTCGCGGCGACGAAAAAAAGAAACTAATCGCGCGTAAAAACTTCATCCCGTTTCCCTCACATAAATCCGGTAAGCGTAAACGTCTGCTTCTCGTCGAATTTCTTCTTTTTCAGAGAGAATCCGAATACGAACGACAGCGGTACGCCTAGAGGCGATCTCGCCCATTCTATGGCAAATCCGGCGGAGCTTCTAATTCCGGCTGAATCTTGGACATGTTCTTTACTGTATTTCGTTCCCCACGCGGAACCGAAGTCAAGGAATACGACGCCATTTATGCCCATCTCGCGAGTCGATAGAGGAGCTTTCAGCATGAAGCTCAACGTCCAATATTTATTTCCGCCGACGCTAATGCTTTCTCCGTATTTATCTGGCAAACCATGAGGACCTACGCCGTAGTAGTCGAAGCCTCGCATGCTTGCTCCGTCTCCTCCAAGAGCGAAACGATGAGCCGTCCGCGTTCCTTTCATCTCGTGTATATGTCCAATAGCCGCCGCCGTTACAAACGTCACTTTTTTAGTTAAAGGATAATAGTAATTTCCTTCCAATTCATTTTTAAGGTACCGAACGTTTCCGCCGACTCCCGCAAACGCGTTAGTCAACGCCAAATCATATCCTCTGCGAGGTTCGTAAGGGTTGTCGGTCTGATCGTAAGACAAAACGGACGAGATTTCGCTGGAAGTGTATTTTCCAAACTCTTCTTCCCAATACCATCTATTATTTTCTATGTAGTCGCTTACTCTTTCTGAAGGAATATTATCCCGCAGTTTGTTGTCTTCTCTATCCCACCAACGTCTATTGTTGAAGGATACTGTGTAAGCGATTTTGTGCCACAAATTTTCTCTTATGCGATAGCGAATATAAGGCGATATGTAAGCCGTTTTCGTTACGCTCGAGTCTATGTTTTTCCTATTGTATTGATGCGCTCCGACGCTCAATCCGGCTCCAAAATTTTGATCCATAAAATGCGGATCAAAAATATTCAATTTGCATCCGTAGTATCTCTGCATCCAGAAAATATCTGCGGCGAAAGTTCGGCCGGTTCCAAACAAGTTATTCTCGACAAATCCAACGAAGGCTCCGAATCCGTCCGCGTCGCTAACGTTTAGACCGAAACGAACCTGCGTTGTGCTCTCTTTTTCTTTTACGTTTACTATTAGAACTTTTTTATCTTCCGCTGAGCCTGGCGCATCGCTTATCTGAACGTCGTCGAAGTAGTCCGTTCCTTTGAGGCGTTCGACCGTTCTCTGAACTTTGTAGACGTTGTAAGCGTCGCCTTCGTGTATTGAGAACTCGCGACGGATGACTTTATCGAGCGTTCTCAAGTTGCCGACGATTTCTATTCTTTCTACGAATACCTTCGGCCTTTCCACGATCAAATATTTTATGTTTGCGGTTTTGTTGACTTTGTCGTAATTAGTATCGACGACAACGTCCGTAAACGGATGATCCTTTAACGCGATTTCAGCTCTGATTCTGTCTCTGTTCCCGTTGATTTGCGACTCGTTATATATAGAGCCGCTCAGAAGCGTTATGTACTGCTTAAAATCTTCGGCTTTAATTTTATCGACTTTAGAATCCAAGCTTACGCCTTTGATCGTATATCTGTCGCCTTCTTCCATCGTGAACGTGCAATAATGCGAGGTTCTGTCAAAGTCCATCTCGGCGGTCGTCGAAGTGACCATGAAGAATGGAAATCCGTTGTCTTTATAGAACGACGTTATATTTTCAACGTCCACGTCGACTTTATCCTCTCTGAAGACATGGCTCTCATAATCCCAGAAACGCCAGATTCTCGCTTCTTTAGTGGAAAGCAGATCTTTCAATTCGTCGTCGCTGAAGGTTTTGTTTCCGACGAATAGGATTTTTTTCACGGTGGTTTTCGATCCTTCGGATATCTCGAAAACTATGTCGATTCTGTTTCCAGGGTGTTTGATCATCTTAGGAGTAATGATCGCCGAGCAATATCCCAACGCTTTGTAAGCGAGCTGGAAGTCTGAAAGAATATCTTTCACGACGCTAAGGCTGAACAGACGGCCTTCTCCGATTCTTCCGTTTACGATGTTTTTCAAAACGTCGTCGCTAGCGGCGTCGTTTCCTTCAAAAGCGACTTTGTCGACCATCGGTTTTTCGACGCATTTAATTACAAGCGTATTTCCTCTTTTTAGAAATTTTATGTAAGAAAAGAAGTCTTTCGCAAAAAGAGCTTTCAACGTCGCGTCTATATCCGATTGATCGTAATTTTTTCCGGCTTTTATAGTTAGACAGTCTTGCAAGGCTTCCGGCTCGACTCTGTCCAGTCCTTCGAACTCGATTTTATCGACTACGTCCGCGGAAACGCTAGCAAAACTCAGCAAAGAAATTACGCTTAAAATCTTTTTCATTTATTTATCCTATAAAACGAGAAACAAATTTATTAACGGCCTCGAGACGCAACACGTCGTTTAATGTCACCCACAGCATTAAGAATATTAACAAAATTCCGCAGGCCGTCATAACATATTCTTTCATTTTTGTATTAAGTTTTCGGCCGATAACTTGTTCGATTAAAGAAATAAGGATATTGCCGCCGTCCAATACCGGCAGCGGAAATAAATTTAAAAAGCCGAGGCTTAACGACAGCTGCACCGTAAAAATTATCAGCATAGCGAAATTTCCCGATTTCGAAAGATCGCCGGCGACTTCCGCCATACGGACTATGCCGCCAAAATCGTCGATCGACTTTTTCCCGACAAATAGCCTTGAAATAACCTGACACATCTCAAGAGTAACGGAAACGCACTCTTGAAATCCCGCTTTTATAGAATCAATAAAATTCTTTTTTACGAAAACAGGATCGCCGGAGCGAATTCCGACTAATTTTGCTTTTTTCGTCCCGCCGATCAATTTTTTTGTTTCCTTTATCTCAGGAACGATCTCGATTTTCTTAGAAACTCCGTTTCTTTCTATAACAAAGTCTATTTTTCCCGATTCGTTGTTAGAGATTCCTATAAGAACGTCGCGAAACTTTCCAACGGCGCGGCCGTCTACGGAAATAATCCTGTCTCCGGCTAAAATTCCAATTTTTTCCGCCGGACTGTCTTTAAGAACGCTCCCAACTATCGGCTCGTTCATCGGAACGCCGTAAAAAAAGCTCATGCCGACTACGACGACAAAAGCGTAGATATAATTAAAAAACGGACCGCTGAAAGAGATCAGTATTTTTTCCCAATTGCTCTTTTCCGTAACCGATCGTTTTCTTTCTTTTTCGCTTAGCCCCTTTAACGACTCTTCGTCTTCCGTCGAGGAGGCTATGTCGCCGTCTCCAAGCATCATCACGTATCCGCCGATTGGAAGCAAAGAAAAACGCCAGCGAGTTCCATGCTTATCGGTGAAGCCGCAAATTTCAGGCCCCATTCCTAAAGAAAACGTCTCTACTTTCACGCCGGCGCTTTTCGCCGCTAGATAGTGACCGTATTCATGTACTAAAACGATAACGTTTATAATAAGAAAAAATGAAATAAAATAGTAAACGAAACTCATAGTGAAAAATACCTAATGTAAAAAGTCCAAAATCGCCAGGACTATCGAAGCAAGCAGCAAACTATCCAGACGATCGAGAACTCCTCCATGCCCTGGGAATAATTTGCCCATATCTTTTACCTTAATCGCTCGCTTAAACCAAGACTCTAGCAAATCTCCGACGACAGCCGCTAGAATTACCGCCTGAACCGTCCAAAAGTCCGCGAAACCTAGGCTTGGGAAAGCAGTCCCTTTTGAAAAAAACGCCGCCTTTAAACAATAAAAAGAGATATTGGCGAAAACGATTCCGCCCCAAAAGCCCGCCCAAGTCTTATTTGGACTGATTTTTGGGCACAGCTTCGATCCTCCGAGA
Organism: Holosporaceae bacterium; assembly: GCA_031262635.1. GTDB lineage: Bacteria > Pseudomonadota > Alphaproteobacteria > UBA3830 > UBA3830 > JAIRMQ01. The sequence continues at coordinate 6,719 of JAISHN010000031.1, read as the reverse complement.
ATTTTTCCAAACGAATAAGCGCCTATGTCCGTAAAACTCGAGATGCAGATTAAAAACGCGCATCCTAATTCGCCCAAAAACTCGCGGCAATATATGAAAGACTGAATTCCGCCGAAGCAAACTATTGTCGCTATAATACGCGTCCAAAATTTTCCCTTTATTTTAGGAGAAAGAATTTCGAAAATCATAAACGCGAACGCTCCCCAACATAAAATGGAGAACGCTCCGTAAGGAATTCTAAATAAAAGAATGGCCGCTAAGATAAACAAACAAGAAGAGAATAATCTGTGAACGAATTCTTTTCTCTGAACGCAGACGTTTTCTCTTTCGATCGCGCTACTTTCCATATCGCCTTTCCCTTTGCGAAAACTCGGAGATTATATATTTGAGATCGTTTTCGTTAAAGTCCGGCCAGAATTTATCTAGAAAAAATATCTCGGAATAAGCCGCCTGCCATATTAAAAAGTTGCTTATGCGCTTTTCGCTAGTTCTAATAAACGCGTCTGGATATGGAACGCCGGCGGTGTCTAAGTAAGACGCGAACGTATCTTCATTTGCGTCGTCGATATTAATTTTGTTTTCTACCGCGTCCTTCGCGAGTTTTTTCGCGGCTCGAACTATCTCGTCTCTTCCCCCGTAGCTGATCGCCGTAACCGCCGTTAGGCCGGTATTGTTCTTCGTCGCTTCTTCAAGGCGTCTGATTTTTTCCAAAATATCCGCCGGCAGCATCGCCAGATTTCCAATAGCCTTAACGCGAACGTTATGTTCGTTTAGATAATCGACGGAAGACGAAAAGAAATCGCGGAATAAATTCATTAAATACCCGACTTCTTCTTCCGTTCTATTCCAATTTTCGACCGAAAACATGTAATAAGTGACGTACTCTATCCCGTATTTTGAAAAAACCGGCAGAAGCTCTTTAGCTACTTCGTACCCTCTCTTGTGTCCGAGAAGAGTCTGCATTCCTTTCCCCTTAGCCCATCGACGATTGCCGTCCAATACGATCGCGACGTGTTTTAGGGAAGAAAGATTATTTGTAGAACTACTCACTATAATCGCTTTCTTTCATAAACTTTATGCTTTCTATCATAAATTAATATATGAAATATACAATCTGAATCAAAAAATCCAATGAAACGCTTTTTTTGCGGTTGGGAAGTTTAAATTGAAAAAACGGCTCTTCTCTATTTTCTAATCCCAATATTTCGCCAATAAGCCTCGCGAACAGAAAGCCGCCGCTTAAATCGTAGGGACGTTCGACGATATACTCTCGTATTTTTTCCAAAATCGAACTAGAGCAAGCTTTGCATCAGCCCCGCGCCGCTCTCCAACGACTCAACCGAATTCACGTTAATCGTCTCCATCGCGCGGGACGTTCGTTTTACCAGTCCTGCGAGGACTTTGCCCGAGCCGATTTCGACGCATTTTGAAACGCCTTGAGATTCCGCGAATAGAACGCTTTCTCGCCATCTGACTCGCTCGACGATCTGTCTCTTGAGCAGTTCTTTGAAACCGTCCGTCTCCGCCTTCGCTGTAACGTTGGAAATTATCGGTTTCGTTGTACGGCGGAATTCCGTTTTTTCAAGAATTTCAGAAACCTCGTCTACCGCTTTTTCCATTAATTTACAGTGAAAAGGTCCGCTGACTTCTAAAAAAGTCGTCATTTTAGCCTCGCGAGAAGACGCTTTTTCGGCGGCCTTCTTTACGGCGTTTTCATGTCCGCTGATCACGACTTGTCCGACGGAATTGTCGTTTGAAATTTGCAATACTTCTTTATCGGAAGCGCATTCGCCTACGATTTGCTCGACGGTTTCTATATCTAGCCCGATAATCGCGGCCATCGCTCCGCCGATCGGGCAAGCTCTCGCCATCGCCGCCCCGCGCAATCTAAGAATCTTCGCCGCGTCCGAAAGCGAGATCGCGCGACTCGCGCATAACGCCGTATACTCTCCTAGAGAATGGCCGGCGAAAAATCGAGCCTTTTCCGCTATATTTACTCCAAATTCTTTTTCAAGAACTCGAACGAAGGCCATGCTGACCGCCATTAACGCGGGCTGAGCGTTTTCCGTCGATTTCAGATCGTCTTCCGAGCCGTTAAAGATTAAATCCGACAATTTAAACGAAATCGCGTCGTCGACTTCGCGAAAAACGTCTCCGGCAGACTCAAACGCGTCGTAAACGTCTTTCCCCATGCCTATTTTTTGAGATCCTTGCCCGGGAAACATAAAAAGCATATTTTCCTCCAGTTCGTCGAACGACATAATAGCGCGCTAAACGCAATTTTCGTCAAGCAAACAAATGAATAAAATAGATTAATTTTTTGAAAAATATCGGACGAAGACGACGATTATTAGGAGCGCGTCGCCATTTCTCGTTATTATTGAGCCAAAAGCTCAAGCTAATTAAATATAACGCATATTTTTTGTCTATTTTAACGAAAAATAAACTTTTTCGCGCTTTAATTGTCCCTAGGATTCTATGGACGGTTGAAGATGCGCATAAATATAATAGTTCCAAATTTCGACGATTCTTCCGAGGAAGTCGTTTTATCAGCTTGGTATAAAAAAATAGGCGACAGGATTTCGAAAAATGAAATAATCGCAGACGCGGAAACGCCGTCCGTAGCGTGCGGCATTACGTCAAGTTACGATTGTATATTGGTTAAGATTTTGATTGACGAAGGAGCCTCCGCGACTCAAGGCGCAAAAATCGCGATCGTTGAAACGGATCTAGACGCGGATATATCCAATCTTGTCGAAGAAATTGAGGAAGCGGAGGAATTATCCGAGACCGTCGCAGAGAAAATCGACGAAGAAATCGCGGAAACTCGAGACGAAGGCTACAGTCTATCCGTTCCGTTAATCGACGAAACGACCGAAGAAATTTCAGAGCATACGGAAGAAAAATTTATAGAAATTCTGAGAGAGGCGGAAAACAAAGCTAAAAAAGAAGCGGCGAAGCTTAAGGAAAAAATCTTAGAAGAGGCTGAAAAGTCGGCGTTGGCTAACGCGGAAGAACTCAAAGCAAAAATATTCAAGGAATACGAAGAAAAAGCCTGCAAAGAAGCCGGAGAAATGCGGGCAAAGATCGTAGAAGGCTCTATCCAGGAAGCGGAAAACACTAAAATAAGGCTAATAGAAGAAGCTAAAGAAAAAGCTTTGTTCGAGGCGGAAGATATTAAAAAAGAAATTCTTGAGAAAGCCGAAGAAGAAGCGAAGCGAAAAGCGGAAGCGGTCGAAGACGAAACCATCGCTCAGGCGAAAGAAAAAGCGAAAGCCGAGGCCGAGGTTCTTTCCAGAGAGATTATAGAAACGGCCATCGACGAATCAAAAGCCGAAGCGAAGGAAATAAAAAAAGACGTTCTTCATTCCGCCCGCAAGTACGCGGCGAAAGAATCCGCCGAAATCGTGAGAGAAGCCCTGAGAAGCGCTAAAGCAAAATCGCGTTTTCAAACGGAGGAATTAATCGAAGCGGCGGCTCAGCTGGCTTCTCAGGAAGCGAAAGTTTTGAAGGATGAAATCCTAAAAACCGTAAGCGACGAAGTTCAAGCGTCTACCGACGTTGTAAAAGAAGCCGCGGAAGACGCTAAGGATAAAGCCGAGGAGCTGATCGAAAACGCGACGAGAATAGCGTCCTTCGAGGCGGAATCTCTGCGCGAGGAAATCTTAAGAAGCGTCGGCGACGAGATTCGGACGATAGCCGGCTCGCTCGCGCGTTCCATCGCGGAGCAAATAGGTCGAAGCTCTTGCGAGAGTCTTGCGGAAGAAATCGCCGAAAAAGAAATAATGGAAGAAATAAAAGAGGAAGAGCGAAGAGAGCCTCTTGAAAAAATTCTTAGCGAAAACGAGCGCGACCTACGCAAAGAAATTTCCTACGAGAAACGCGCTAAGTTGGAGGAAGAGGCCGAGATTGTTCAAAAATTGCTAAAAATGGAAAAACGCGACGGTCCGCCCGAGCTGTACGCAGATAATTGGAACAAGCCGAAATTCTTTGAATCGCCAGGCGATCATAACGAGCCGATCGATTTGTTGAGACGACGTATTTTCGAAAAAATGAAAGACTCCTACGATGCGTCCGTTATTTCCACCGTCTCCAACGAAGTCGATATGAGCGCGATTTTAGCTTTGGAAAAAACTTTTGGAGAAGCGTTTGCAAAAAAACACGATACAAGACTAGGATTTACTCCGTTTTTCGTTTCCGCCGCCGTAGCCGCGTTAAAACAATATCGAGTTTTCAACGCTCATATTCGCGACGACGAGATTATATACAAAAACAACTTCGACATATCTATCATTACCTGCGGAAACGACGGAATTGCGGCTCCGGTCATCAGACAGGCCGATAAACTGACGATCGCCGAGATAGAAAAAGCTATGATTCGTCTTTCGAAGAGAGCTATGGAGGGGACTTTATCAATTGAGGAAGTTTCCGGCGGCTCGTTCACGGTCATCAACGCGGGAATTTACGGTTCTCTGATCGGAACCGATTTGCTGACTCCGCCTCAAGTCGCAACTCTGAGCGTCCACAAAATGCACAACCGACCGGTCGCCGCCGACAACGGGATGGAAATAAAGCCGATGCTCTATATCTCGCTGTCATACGATCATAGAATCTCCGATACCAGAAAAGCCTCGGAATTTCTGTCGAATATAAGGAATTATGTAGAAAACCCAGGCTGGCAGATATTGGGATTGGGATAAAAAGCAAGTTCGGTTTGCTCTTTCTTGCGTCATTCTAGAGGCCGCTTGCGGCTGAAGGGTTCAGACAATTTTTGCATATCTTCGCCGCTTGGATCCCTCGCTTCGCTCAGGATGACGGAAGGAAGGTCTCCCTCTCCCCTTGCGGGAGAAGATTGACGCGAGGTAACATCTATTCTTTTACGTCGTTGCAAGAAGCGAAGCGACGAAGCGCTCTAGAAAAACAACGGCTATTTATCGCTGGATCGCCGCGTCGGACTCTGTCCTCTTCGTAACGACGTAAAAAAGGAGGTTTTTCATCCTTACGAGCCTTAGCGAATTGAGGCGGCTAGAGCATAACGGCGGTATTTTTTATATACAACCGACTAAATTTTTAGTATTTATCCCCAAAGGTTTTTCTATGACTAAGTTAATAACTACCTGCGGCTTAACGTTGTTCGGTATGTTTTTTGGGGCGGGAAATTTAGTGTTTTCGCTCAAAATAGGGCAAAGCGTCGAAGCGAACTGGCCGTTAGGATTCGCCGGACTTATATTGTCGGACGTAGTTCTGTCGTTTTGCGGACTTTTTTTCGTCTTGAAACGACATCACGGCGACGGTTCTTCGTTTTTTGGAGAAGTTGGAACTCTGGCGAAAACCGTCTTGCCGTTTTTGGCCTTATCTCTTTTAGGGCCGTTTGGAGTCGCGCCAAGATGCGTGACGGTAGCCTACGGCGGAGTCAATCGCTTGATCCCCGACTTGCCGCTTTGGGCGTTTAGCGCCGTTTTCTGCGTCGGATCTTTTTTCGTCGGGCTTAACGATCGACGAGTGATCAACGTGATCGGCAAGGTTATGACTCCGATTCTGCTGCTTTCTATATTTGTCGTATTCGCGATCGGAACGACCCATTCCGGCGAATTAAACGCGCCGTTGCCGCCGGCCGGAGCGTTTTGCGAAGGGTTCGTCGCCGGATATCAGACGATGGATCTGCTGCTCGCGTTTTTCTCCGCCGCTTTGATCTTTTCGCAAATACGAGAATCGCTTCCAGCCGGCGCGTCAAAGAAAGACGCCGTGAAAATCGCCGTAAAAGCGAGCGTTTTAGCGTCGACGCTGCTTGCGTTTACGTATTTTTGCATGGTTTATCTTGGATCGCATTTTGCAAGTTTGCTAACGAATGTGAAACCGTCGTCGATACTAGTCGTTATAACGGATTACGTCGCGGGAGATTACGCGGCGTTGTTTATAGCGATAATAATAACGCTTTCGTGTTTTACGAGCGTCGCGCCGTTAAACGCCATGTACGCAAAGTATATATGCTCCGCGTTTAAATTGGGTGAGAACGCGTTCAGTTTTGTATTGCTCGCAACCGCGGCTACGTCTTTTTTAATATCGCTGTTCGATTTTGGCGGAATAATAAAATTCCTATCCCCAACGCTCGAAGCTTTGTATCCTGGAATCGTCGCGCTGACGGCCGCCGGCGTTTTTTTCAAAGAACAATATATGCTGAAGAAAATCTTGTTCTACGGAATACTTGTCGTCGTTTTATTAATGCGGATAATAGGCTAGAAAATTAATTTAGCGCGGTTGTGTGGTTATGAAGTATTCTCGTCATCCTGAGCAAAGCGGAGATATTCTTTCTTCTACGTCGTCCTCGAGGCTGCTTGCAGTAGGAGGATCCATACGCTTTTCCGGCATACTCGCCGTGTGGATCCTTCGCTTCGCTCAGGATGACGGAGGGAAGAGGCAATCCCATCACGACGGCTTAGTTTCGTTAAATAATCCCGGTTTCGGGGTAAAAATGACGACTGTGTTGAAGTATGATGCGTCTCCATTAGGAACGCGACCGTAAAGCGGCAACATCCAAAATCCAAACGCTCGATTAGGGGCGACATTACCGCACGACGATCCGTCGCCAAATTTGTAACCGGAGGAATAAATTAAATTGACTTCCACAATAATTTTTACCTGACCAGATTTGATAGACAAAGTCGGATAAATTTCGGAGGGAGCGACATTTTGTTTATAGTTTACGGTTGGTCTATTAT
>JAISHN010000019.1 GCA_031262635.1 Holosporaceae bacterium | reverse complement strand
CATAATTGTTTTGAAGACGAGATTTTAAATGAAATCTCCGCAAATATAAAATTTGAAGGTTCGAATGTCGACGGAGCTTTCAACGAAAAGGCTTTTGCGACGATTTCCGTAAGCGACGTGGAAGAATGCTTCGAGCGTCTTTATAAAAAATGCCCTATATCCATTGTCGCGAGCGGGGCGGTTAATATTGCCGATCTGACCGGAGCTTTGCGTTCGACGACTTTTACCATGGAGCCTAGAAAACCGGCGTTTCGAGATCATCGCGTCGCGGATCAACTCCCAAAAGAAATAAATATCGAGAGTAAATATGTCGGAAGAGCCGCGCGGTATTTTTACAAAGTTCCGAAAGAAGATATCGCTCTTGCCAACGCGTTTTTCGAGGTTCTAAGTTACGAGCTTTTTAATTATCTCGAAAAAGCAAACCCAATGATTCTAGACTTCGGCAATTTCAACGCGTTATCCAACGGAGATTGCGTGAGGCAGATTGTTCTTTATCCAAAGTCGGACGTCGCGCTTGTCGATCTTCAAAAAGCTTATGAAGTTTTTATCGACAGAATTTGCTCGCAGATAATTTCTACCGGCGCTCTTTCAAAAGTAAAAACTTTTAAAAAATACGCGGAAAGATTTATAGCGGAGGATTTATACGCTGTTTATTTAAAAATCAAAAACGATCGTTTAAACGGAGTCGATAGAGAAATCGATCTGAACGATCCTAAACAATTCAGCTCGGTAGGCGAAAAGTTAAAGAAAAATTTAATTATAAAAATCGTCTCGCGATATAAACCGGACAAATAACCATGATTAAAAAGTTTACGGCGCTCCCAATCATACTAATCGCTTTGATTGCCGCGATAGCGTTTTTCAAGGAAAAGAAGCCGACGGCTAAAATTTCTCTCGTTTCAAATAGCCGCTGCGATAGAGCGTATCAGATTCGCGTTAAGAGCGACGTAATCTACGCGAAGTTCAAATTTAAAAGCGCGGGCGTGTTGCGCGACGTTCCTGAAAAGCGCGGAATCGCAGTAATCGTCGCGGATCTTTTGTCCAGGAGAATCAACGGATTATCGCCGGCGGAAACAAAAGAAAAATTAGCGGAATTAGGAGTAAACGATTTTTCTATAAACGCTTCGGGCGATGATTTTATAGTTTCATTCTGCGCGTTAAAAGATAACGCCGCAAAAGCGTTTGAGTTTTTATCGTCCATATTTGACGATCCAAAATTCTCGAAAAACGATTTAGAATTTGTAAAAGAAAAATACCCGCGAATCTTAGACGCGGACGAGTCGCATCCGCAAGAACTGCTTTTCGAAAAACTAATGAGCGTATTGTATCGAGATCATAATTACGGGCTGAGCGACAGCGGAACGTCGCAAAGCGTATCCAGCGTTACGGAAGAAGACGTTCGCAATTTTATAAAATTGAATCTTACGAAGAATAATTTGGAAGTTTTTTTCACCGGAGACATGTCTCAAGCCAAAATCGAATCCTACATAAAAACGTTGTTCTCAAAATTGCCGCGCGCGTTTGAAAATAAAAACGACGACATATCGTCTTCGCCTTTATCAGAGGAAAAAGAAGATACTATTCATAAAAAAAATATGGAAAACGTCGTTGGAATAATGCAAGGAGTTCGAATCGACAAACTTAATAAAATAGAAAGAGCCGCGACGCGTATAATAATAGAAACTCTATTTGATAGAAAAACGGGACTTTTTTGCGAAGGCCTGCGATCGCAAAACATAGCATACGAAGTCGATTATCATTTCTTACAAAGAAAATTATCGAACGTTCTTTATTTCACAGTTTATCTGGATAAAAAAGATTTGAAGAAGTATAAAGATTATTTGAAAAATTGTTTTGAGCTGAAGTTATCCGATCTGAACGAAATTTTACGCGAGAAAAAACGTTTAATCGCGTCGTCTAAAAACGGCTTCGCCGGCGTAGCGAATCTTGATGAAAAAACGAAGCTCGATTCTCTGCCGTTTGGAGAAATAACTCTAGAGATTTTGGCGAACGTCGCGAAAAAGATTTTCGACGAGTCTAAAACAAGAACCGTTTATATAATGCAATAATAAAAGTTGCTCGCGGCGGCGATTTTTAGTTGAATTTTTTACGCCAGTATATTAATGATGTCAAAAAAGGCTTTGTATGCTGCCGAATTTGTTGACTTTATCTAGAATTTTCTCAATCCCTTTTATCGTCTTATGCTTTTATATAAGCGGATTTTGGGCGCATTTAGCCGCGACGATTCTATTTGCCGTCGCCTGCGTCACCGATTTCTTCGACGGATATTTTGCTCGCCAATGGAAACAGGTTTCGGCGTTCGGACGATTCTTAGATCCGGTGGCCGACAAGCTTTTGGTGTCGATAATCCTTTTAATGCTTTGCGGAGACGGAATTATTTCAGGAATCCACTTACTCGCCGCGGCGATAATATTAGCCCGAGAAATCATTGTTTCGGGATTGCGCGAATTTATGTCGCAAATGCGGTTGATAGTTCCGGTCACCAAATACGCAAAATGGAAAACGGGAATGCAAATGCTCTCCATATCCTGCCTGCTGTGCTCGGCGATGTTCCCCGACATACTCATGCTAAGAGGAACTGGAACGGCGCTTTTATGGCTCGCGGCAATCATGACCGCGTTCACGGGAGCGAGGTATTTGCGATACGGAATAGCGCACATGTCGGATAAAGTCGATTAGATTTCCGCGCGAGTCATCCTCAAGGCTGCTTTCGGCCGAAGGATCCATACGATTTTCACGCCTATATGAAATAGAAAACGAGGGAAAGAAGAAAATTAACGTTCGTCAGGCTCCGCTTTTACAATTACGTCGACTTTTTCAAAAAGTCCGCGGATTTTAGATTCGGCTTCTTTAGCAATGCGATCGGCTTCGACGAAAGAGGAATTTGAATTTACTTTTACCCTAGATTCAACGTATTTTTTCATTCCTGCGGATCTGGTTTTCATGACTTTTATTTTCTCTACGCCGTCGACAGATTTTATCGTTCTTAATAGCTTGTTTTGAACGTTTTTGGGAAGAGCTTCGTCCATTAAGTCTATAACGGCGCTTTTCAAAATTAAGAACGAGCTGTACAGAACGTATCCGCCGACGATCGCTCCGCAAACGACGTCTACATACGGGAAAAATTTTGAAATCATCAAAGACGCTATAATGCAAATATTCATCAGAAAATCCGATAGATAATGCAGCGAATCTCCTCTAACGAGAACGGAATCCGTTTTCAGAGCGACGTATCTTTGAAAATATATCAGCTGATACACCGCCAGGCAGGAAACCGCCATTACCGCGATCCCGATTCCGCAGTTGATCACCGGTTGCGGATTCAAGAATTCTTCGTAAACCTCGACGAATATCATTATTCCCGAATAAATAACTAACAAGCATTGAAAAAGAGCCATTATTCCCTCTACTTTTTCGTGCCCGAAGTTGTGCTCTTTATCGAAAGAAACGGAGGAAAACAGCAAGGCGTGGTATCCTAAGAACGAAGTAAGAGCGTCTAAAATTGAGTCGTTCATAGAAGCTCTCATTGAGATCGAATCCGTCGCGAGCCACGCCGCAAGCTTTATCGCGATTAGAAAAATCGACGTTACGACTCCCCATACTACGGATTTTTTTGCAAGGTCTGAATGCGAGCGTCCCTTAAAATAACGATTCAATGCGCTATCAAACAGTTTTACGCGAAAAAACATTAAC
>JAISHN010000106.1 GCA_031262635.1 Holosporaceae bacterium | reverse complement strand
TCTCGATATTGTCTAGCGCCGCCGCCGAAATATGGAAGCGACGCGGCGATGAAGATTCGGCTTATATCGTTTAAAGTTATTCTCTTGTTCGCTCTATTCATGCTTACGTTTTGGATCATATTCATTCCGCAGAGCGCGCAGAATTTCACATCCGCTTGTATTTGATAATATTTTGGCATGTCATACATCGCGACGAGGCACATTATCAACACCGGAACGCAGATTGTAAATTCGATCAGAACGGCGCATTTAGATCTTTTGCCGCGAGGGCTCTTTTTTTTGTTATCGCTAACCATAATCGTTTTTGACTTGATCTTATCTAACAAATCATTCAACAAAACTCTTAAAAAATCATTAATTCCCCTCGCCGCGTTTATCGCGATAAACGTCCGTTCAGACTATTGATTATTTCGATAGATTGACGTAGTTTTACGCTTTAAAAAGATCGAAGGCATAGCAAGTTTATGATAGGGAATTCTATCGTCGAGCGATACGCAAAATCTCTGTACGAAGTCGCCGTTTCCACGGGAATTGAAGGCGCCGTTCTAAAGCAGATAACGAGCGTAAGAGATTGCGTATCGGCTGTAGATAATCGCGAGAAATTTCTAAAAAAAATTTCCCTAGTTCCAGAATTGGGAGAAAATTTTATTTCTCAATTAAAAGACGATTTAAAACTTTTACCGGAAGTCGGAAATTTCCTAGCTCTGCTCTTAAAAAACAAAAGGCTGCCGCTTATAATCGAGATATGCGACGGCTATCTAGCGTTTGTCGACAAAATCGAAGAAAAAAAGACGTTCTACGTCAGTTACGCTACGAAATTTACCAAAACGGACGAAAAGAAGCTTATTGCGAGCCTTTCCAAAGTCTTTGACGGCGATATAAAATGCGTCGCAAAAAAGGATCCGTCGCTTATCGGCGGCGCGAAGGTAAGATTCCGCTCGAAAATCTTAGATTATTCCGTGAAATCCAAACTGGAGCGATTGCATCGCGCTATTAGGGGAGACAGTTTATGAAAATTAAGCCTTCTGAAATCGCGTCCGTATTAAAGGAACGAATTAAAAATTTTGACGCGGGGCCGGAGTTTGTTGAAGTTGGCCGCGTTCTCTCCATCGGCGACGGAGTCGCTAGGATTTACGGATTGGACGACGTATCTATGGGCGAACTAGTCGTTTTCGAATCCGGCATAAAGGGAATGGCTCTTAACCTCGGCGAAGATACCGTCGACGTAACTCTTTTTGGAGAAGATCGAGAAGTTCGCGAGGGAATGGAAGTCCGACGAACTCGCGATATCTTAAAGACTCCGGTTGGAAAAGGCTTGCTCGGCAGAGTCGTAAACGCTCTCGGAGAGCCGATCGACGGCAAAGGTAAAATCAAAGCCGACGGCTACGGCGTAGTCGATATAAAAGCGCCTGGAATTATCGCGAGAAGATCGGTATACGAGCCGGTTCAAACGGGACTAAAAGCGATCGACGCTCTGGTGCCGATTGGACGCGGACAGCGAGAGTTGATCATCGGCGACAGGCAGACCGGAAAAACGGCCGTCGCTATCGATACGATTTTGAACCAGAAAAAAGCGTTTGATAAAAATATCGAGAAAGAAAAATTATATTGTATTTACGTCGCGATTGGGCAAAAAAGATCGTCCGTCGCCCAAGTCGTCAAGACTCTGACCGATTATGGGGCTATGGATTATTCGATAGTCGTTTCGGCGACGGCCTCCGAAGCCGCGACGATGCAATATCTCGCTCCTTACGTCGCGTGCGCGATGGGCGAATATTTCAGAGACAACGGCATGCACGCTTTGATAATCTACGACGATTTGTCGAAGCACGCAGTCGCCTATCGTCAAATGTCGCTGCTATTAAAACGACCTCCAGGACGAGAGGCATATCCTGGCGACGTGTTCTATTTGCATTCGAGATTGCTGGAAAGAGCGGCAAAAATGAGCGACGAGGAAGGCGGCGGATCGCTGACCGCTCTGCCTATCATCGAAACGCAAGCCGGCGATTTGTCCGCGTATATTCCGACAAACGTCATTTCCATCACGGACGGTCAAATATTCCTCGAGAGCGGATTGTTCTATCAAGGAATTCGTCCGGCTATTAACGTCGGCCAGTCGGTCAGTCGAGTCGGATCAGCCGCTCAAACAAAATGTATGAAGCAGGTGGCCGGCAAGATTAAGCTGGACTTGGCTCAGTATCGAGAAATGGCGGGATTCGCTCAGTTCGCTTCGGATCTAGACGCGTCAAGCAAGCAGTTGATTCTCCGCGGAGAGCGATTGACCGAAGTTTTGAAGCAGGATCAATATATGCCGGAACCGGTTGAAGAGCAGGTTTTAAGCATTTATCTCGGCGTTCACGGATTCTTGGACGGGCTGGAGCTGAAAGAGGTTCATCCGTTTAACCAGTACGTTCTAAAACGTTTAACAAGCGAAGAGTCCGACGTTTTGACCGACATCGCGAACCGGCGAGAAATTCGAACGGAAATAGACGAGAAGTTAAAGACGTTAATAGCGACGTATTTAAACGACTTTAAAAAAGGATTAGGCGTAAATGGCCAATTTAAAGGAGCTTAGAACTAAAATAGGCGTAGTTCAGTCGATCCGTAAGGTAACCGCGGCGATGAAGCTAGTCGCCGGCGTAAAACTGCGGAAAGCAGAACAAAAAGCGTCTGCTTCTCGAGAATACGCCGCCGAACTCGGCCATATTTTGTCTAAAATCCGCAGAGAGCTTCTCAACGTAAATTGCGAGCTATTTTCCGGCAGAGAAGAGGTAAACGCCGAGACGCTGATAGTCTTCGCTTCCGACAAAGGCCTGTGCGGCAACTTTAACTACTTAATTAATAAAGAGGCGCGCGGGCAAATCTCTAAAATTCAAGCCGAAGGCAAGAGAGTTCGCGTTATTTGCGTCGGCGGAAAGCCGTTTAATTTATTGAAAAAAACGCTGCGCGACGAAGATTCGATCGAATTAGCGAACGATTTTTATAAAGGCGACAATCTGTTTGAAAATTCTAAAAAATTGGCGGAAAAAATCGTCGAGGAATTTACGACCGGCGTTACCGACAAGGTTTCCGTCGTCTATACAAGATGCTTTTCGGTTATGCGTCGCGAAATTGAAATAAAAAGCGTTATCCCGCTAATCTGCGAGCCGAATTCGGATAAAACCGAGACAATTTTCGAACCGAGCGCGGAATATGTGTTAAAAACCGTCGTTCCTTACAACATAGCGATCCAGATTTATCAGTCGGCGTTGGAAAGCGTCGCCGGCGAACAAGGTTCTCGAATGACCTCGATGGACAACGCGACCAGAAACGCCGACGAACTCCTGTCCAACCTAACGATAACGTACAACAGAACTCGACAGCACAACATCACGCAAGAATTAGTCGAAGTCGTCTCCGGCGCCGCCGCTATTGCGGAGGGATAAACGCCGCGTCTCCCTCCCTTCTCGTCATCCTTGCGATCGACGCTCATAAGAATGCCAACTAAAGGGGTAATTTTACTTCTTATCTCCGTCCATCTTCAACG
>JAISHN010000070.1 GCA_031262635.1 Holosporaceae bacterium | reverse complement strand
GATGACGGAAAGAGACGACGGACAAAATTTTTCCTAATACAGCCTAAATAAAGACAAAAGTTTTGCAAAATAGCATTTCCTAACATAGAAAAATGGCGAATAATTATCCGTCGTCGATCGTTCGCGAATTTCCTCGTCAATATCATTTCGACTTTGATTGCGTATCAGATGAAGCAGATCAAGCCCCATATCTCAATAAAATATGCCTCGACTTAATCCATCATTCGAACAATAAGAGTAGCGGAGACGAACGATATTCTATCGCCTAAAATTCGTCTCTATTGACTGGTCCTTGCGTTTTCTTAAACTGCTCAAAGCTTACGATTTTATCCGCGTCTATATCCAGAAAACTAGGGTCTGCGAACGAGAAATAATAGGTTTGATACCCTCGCAATTCGCGGGCTGGTTTTAAATGCCTTTCCCAATCGCTCATCGGAGGCAATTGCCCAAAGCGGTTATGAGAAACCAGCATATATTCTCTGGACTTCAATTTATTCAAAACGTCTTCCGACGCTTCGCCCGATTCTTCTCCGACGCTTATTATTCGATTTAGCTCGCTTTCGGTTAGGACGCTTAGAAAACTAGGCTGGCCTCGAGAGTCCAAAAACATATATCCGCCGAAGCTGTCCAGCATATAATATTCGACGAATTCTTTACCCAAGCAATTGCTATAGAAAAATTTAGCGAAAACGGGATCTGCTAGAAAAGTCTTCTCGCCGCCGGCGGAGAGATACTTAGAAATGTCGTCCGTGTAAATTTCAAAATACTTATGCATGCATTTTTTAAGACTATCTTTCACGCCCTCTATAAAATCAACGTCTTTTTTAACAAATCGACTAATCTGTCCCGCGTTGAAAGCGTTTATAGCTATCTTTTCGTCGGCGTTGGCGGTTAGCAGTATTTTCTGTATGTTTTTATCCTCTATGCTAGAGCAAAGCTCTATGCCCATCATTTCAGGCATTGAATAATCGGAAATTACCGCGGATATTTTTGAAAATCTCTCTATGTTGTAGATTTCTTGATGTAAAAGATTGACGTTTAACAGCGTGGATTTCCAATCCGACGCGCTTCCCTCTTCGTCCTCTTTGACCAAGACGGAGCAATCCAAGCGATTCGCGGCGCTCGATTCGTTTATGTAACGCAACGCTTCGTCGGGATTTAAAAATCTCTTGATCGTAATATCTAAAGACGAGATTTCTTTAAATAAATTATTTAAAAAAGGAGCGTTATCATCTACGCAGACGATAGTAGTCGGAAAGAAACAACTCAACATGCCATTCATAGTTTTTATTTTATCAAAAATATTTATTTATTCAACGCAAAAGGAAAGAAATTTCTAAATTAAAATAAATTATTTATAAATGTTCTTTATACAAAGCGTTCAAATCATCGCCGCCGCGACTTCGCCTTTCTTGCGACGATTGCGATGTTTTTATTTAAATTATATCTTTATTTTCGTTTTCGCAATATGAATCTAGATGCAAAAAACGAGTAAATCCGCTATATTAACGACGTTTTATCGGAAAGCGTTCAAATGGAATATAACGTCGCGGTAATCGGAGCGACCGGAAATGCCGGAATGAAAACTCTGCAGATCCTAGCGGAGCGAGATTTTCCCGTAAAAAATATGACGGCGATAGCTTCCGAAAGGTCGGTCGGAAAAGAAGTTTCGTTTAGGGACGAGACTCTCAAAGTCCAAAAAATTGCCGACGTTGACTTTTCGAAAGTCGATCTCGCGTTTTTTTGCGCCGGAAGCGGCGTTTCTCGCAGATACGCCGGAGTCGCTACCGCCGCCGGTTGCGTAGTTATCGACAAAACCTCGCATTTTAGGTTGAATCCTAAAGTTCCGCTTATAATTCCAGAAATAAACGGAGACGTTCTAAAAAAAGGAGCTCCGCTCGGGATAGCGTCGACGCCGAACTGCGCCGCCACGCCGATCGCGATGACGCTGAAGGGATTGTCGGCGTTGGCTCCGATAAAAAGAGTCGTAGCGACGACGTTTCAATCCGTTTCGGGAGCCGGTCGAGCCGCTATCGACGAGTTGTACGAGCAAGATAAAACCCTCCTCTCCGGCGGGACTCCAAAAACGGAAGTTTTTTCAAGGCAAATCGCGTTCAACGTCATACCGGTTGTCGGCGGTTTGTACGAATCTGGAGTCAGCGAGGAAGAAGACAAAGTTTCGTGTGAAATTCGCAAGATTCTAAAATCCGACGTTCAAGTCGCGGTTACTTGCGTCAGAGTTCCGGTTTTTATCGGACATTGCGCGACGATCGCCTGCGAATTCTCAAAGCAAATTTCCGCGGAAAACGTCCGCGAAGCGTTTGAAAACGTCGAAGGCGTTTTAGTTTTAGATCGCCGAGGAGAATCCGAGATTTTCGCCACTCCCTTGGACGTTCAAGGAGAAGACGCGGTTTACGTAAGCCGAATTCGAAAGGACGAGTCGGTTAAAAGCGGGCTTTTATACTGGGTCGCCGCGGACAATCTGCGAAAAGGCGCGGCGTTGAACAGCGTTCAAATAGCGGAATTAATGGTCTCAATTGATCCAACGTTGAGGAAGTTTCAGTCGCTTTAAATAACGCTGTCTATCGAGAAAAATTACAAGTCGCGTCACCCGCGGTTTGTTCGTTTATACCGAGATACGAAGTCGTTTCTGTAGAAATCAACTAATTCGCTACATTTTTTGGGACATTATTAGGTTCCGTTAGGAAAAATGTGATGAGCAGTATGAGGCTATTTTTGTTGAAACAAGAGATTTATACTCCGCAATAAGTCATTGCTAAAAGCGCAAAGCCGCGAAGCTTCTTCTTTCTC
>JAISHN010000108.1 GCA_031262635.1 Holosporaceae bacterium | reverse complement strand
ACTTCCTAAAAACGCGATCGCAAACGCCGACGGAAACAGCTTTTTCAGATTGTCTACGGAAAACGCCTCGACGGACGGAAGAGAGAAAACCGGAATCGAACAGGAAACGCCGCCAAATTTTCCTCCGATGGTCTGCATTCCTACGTCTTTGAAAACCAAAGAGAAAACAACTCCAAAAACCAGTACGAAGAAGTATCTCGGAGCTTTTGGGCGATATTTTTGCATGGTTTCTAAAAATATTAGCGAGAAAAGCGCCAGTCCAAACGAGTAAAAATTGATCGTATCCAAATTAGCCGCGCAGCGCGTTATGCCGTTGATGAAATTGCTCGGAACGGACGTTAAGTTCAGTCCGAGAAATCCGCTAAGCTGCGAACCGATAATCGACAGGCCTATTCCCGCGGTAAAGCCGGCGGTGATCGGATATGGAATATAATGAATTAGATCGCCTATCTTGGTCGCGCCGAGTAAAATCATAATGATTCCGGCCATTATCAACGCGGTCGCCATGCCTTCAAAGCCGTAGTCTCTGATTATGTCGGCGACGATCATGGCGAAGGCTCCGGTAGGCCCGACTATTTGGAATTTCGCCCCGCCGAATAAGCAAACTAACGCGCCGGCGATAACGCAAGTCTTTATTCCGACGCTCGGCGACGCTCCAGACGCTATCGCGAAGGTCATAAACAGCGGAAACGCCACTACGGAAACTAACGCTCCGGCCCTCGCGTCGCATAAAAACGAACGCATGGAGTATTTTTTCAAAGAAAGAAAGATTTCAGGAGTCCATTCTCGCGGAATAATTCGACTCATAAAGAAGGCCTATCGATCAAAATGGGCGGTATTATATACGCGCGAACTTTGCTTGAAAAGCCGATCGCCGATAACGAAACGCGCCTGCTTTGGTTATTTTAAAGCCCGAATAACGAATTAAAACCCGTATTCCAGCAAAAAAAATCTGAATTGCCAGTTCGTCGTCTTCGAAGCCGCTCGCGACCGAAGGGGATCCAGGCGCCCATGACGCGTCTCCGCCGTCTGGATCCTTCGCTTTGCTCAGGATGACGGAAAGGGACGACGAACAAAATTTTTCCTAACGCAACCTAATCGATTGCTTCTAAAAATAAAAAAGTTAATAAATCTTAATAATTCTATTGAATTATAGAATAATAATTGTAGAATAGTATAGTTTATGTAGTTTAAAAATAGTTGGATAAAATGAATAAAATAGCGTTTATATTTTTATCGGCGGCGCTTTTTAGCAATTGTTTCTCGCAATCCGTCGAAAATACCCCTCAAAACGAGACCGAGACTTCCGACGCAAAGCAGGAGCGCGATAAAAATAATGATCGTAAAAATAGCGGCCGCGACGCTTTCAGAGGAGGCTACGTCGCCGCCGGCTTAATTCAATCCGGCATATCTAACGATCTAACTAATGTGGAGAATACTTATACTTACGATGGGCCGGGAATCAATGTTAGGAACACTGTGTATCCATATATTGAAAATCATCTTTTAGGCGAACTGGCAACTAACCTCAATGTGCGAGGCGTATCCTCGGTACGCAATTTTAATTGTGATGGAACTACGCTTTCTGGTTTTGAAGCATCAGGTCTTTTTAATAAAAGAGTAGCAAATAATAGATCTTGTAAACTTGGCGGTTCGGCAAGCGTAGGCTACGGCGCTTTTTTGAACGATAATTCAATATATCTTGGAGTGGATTTATCAATTGATTATTCGTCGAATAAAAAGCACTCCTCTGTAGATTCTGGTTTTTGCAGTTATGGCGTGATTGATAGTAAAATTTATGGGTTTACCCCGAGTTTTGCCGCGCGTATCGGCATTTACAGCGAATTGTTAGACTCTCTTTTGTATATAAGAGTTGGCGCCGCCTACGTTCAATCAGAAGCTCAAGCAAAAGAAAAAGAGTTAG
This sequence comes from Holosporaceae bacterium, assembly GCA_031262635.1. Lineage (GTDB taxonomy): Bacteria > Pseudomonadota > Alphaproteobacteria > UBA3830 > UBA3830 > JAIRMQ01. The sequence continues at coordinate 18,396 of JAISHN010000108.1, read as the reverse complement.
TTTCAAGTTCAAAAGTCAAGCTTAAAAAATTATCTCCTTTAGTTGGCTTTGGTATAGAACGAATGATCGCGAGTTCTATGTTTGCCCGTTTAGAGTTCGACTATAAGTTCCAGACGGAAAAGAGTGACTATTTTAAAGAAAAAGAAACAATCCATAGAATTGGGTTATTAAACGGCGTTGCTCCTGCGGGAAATACAATTTACGTTACACACAGCGCCAAAATGCGATTAAGAACAAAGGGATATGTTATTCGCATTATGCTTGTCTATAGGCCGCAGCATTAGTCTTAGTTGAGGAGTTGACTATGAAAAGAGTTTTGGCATTTTTAGTTTTTGCATCATGTTTACTGTCATTTAATAACATGGCGACTACTTCCAAAGATTCAGGCGCTGCTCACATTACGTTACCTACTATAACTCGTATAATCGAGCGTCCCGTATACGTACAAACAGCGCCACCAGCACCGCCAACTCTTACAGATGCAATGACTGAAACCCAGCTTAAGCGTTTTGAAATAGAAACATTTACTCATGTTGACATAGAGCCGCAAATTGCGGGCAACTTAACTACGTTACAACAAGAATTATCGGCTGCTGTTACGCGACAGGCTAGATCATCAATGCGGTTAGCAGCTGCTCGTGAAGAACTAGCACAGGTGACAGAAGAAAGAGACGAACTTCAAAAGAACTATGAAAATTTAAAAACAAGATGCACCAATGTGAGGAAACTCTGTGAAGGGGCACTCGCGCTTAGCCCACACAATCGAAGTTAGGCACAGAAAGCCGCGGCGATAAGAGGAGAATAAGAGTAAATATGAAAAAAGTTTTGGCATTTTTAATTATTGCGTCATGTTATTTGTCTTTAAGCGCTAGCCTTTTAGTAGCTGCTTCCAAAGATTGGGGCGCTGCGATAATTACGCTACCGACTACTTGTCCAGTTGTGCAGAAGACTACTGTTGCTGTGCAAGCTACCCCTGAGCGTTCGACGGCGGCTACCGGCGACGTCGCTAACGTCGCCCCGACTAGAAAAGAATGTCTGCTAGAACAAAATGTCGCTCAACTTGCTATAGAACCGCAAGTTGCCAGCTCATTGACGCTATCAGCTCAACTTAATCAAACAAAGGCAGAATTAACTGCTGCGCTCTCAAGAATAAACGATTTAGAAAGCCAGCTAGCAGCCGCGCGTTATGATACTGAACAGTTGAACAGCGAATTATCAACGACTTCACAACGCGTCCGCGATTTGACTGCAGATCAGACTCGTATGCAAAAAAAGTTGGATAGTAGGGACGAACAAATTGAAGCGTTAACAACAGAAATAAATGAACTAAAAACAACTGTCGCAGATCTACGAGCCACTTTGGATCGCTTACGCGGTGAGTTAACTCAACAAGGCGATGAATTGCTCCAGATAAAAGCACCGGCGGAATTTAACGCTCCAGATGAGCCGAAAGCGGCGGTCGAGCAAGTTGCTGAAGCTCTCAACATAGCGCATCCTATAACTCCTACTGCCGTTTGGGGATGGAGAAAACCGTTAACCTATCTAGGAGGCGCAGCAGCATTATTAACTGGCGGTTGGTTGTTGTGGCGTTATCTTTTACCGCAACGCGCAACGGCCAAGGAAACTCCGCTTCCTATTGCATTAGCGGCTATAAAATGGTTACAAAATTACTCGCCATTTGACGGCGTAATGATCCCAACTCGTTACTAACAATAGTGAGATTTTCAGCAACTTCTGAATCTTCGCTTCGCTCCGCTTGCAAGGATGACGAGAATGATGCAGCCGCTTCTTTTCCGTCATCCTGAGCGAAGCGAAGGATCCAGACGGCGATGACGCATGAAAATCGTTTGGATCCTTCGGCCGCAAGCGGCCTTCAGGATGACGAAAAGGGAGCATAAGGGGCGGGCGGATCCTGCCTCTACATTATCCTTGGCTTAAAACTTACATCATAAGAGAGTTGCTCAGTCTCGTCATCCTTGGGCTGAAAACCCGAGGATCCAGTGGAAATCATCCATTTTTCTGGATCCTCGCTTCGCTTTGCTCCGCTCGCAAGGATGACGAGAAGAAAAAACGTCCGCGGCTTTCTTAGGTATATTTACTTCGATAACTCCGGCTTGGTTTATTGGAATTCGCGCGATCTCTCTTCCATACGCGTCGAAGACGGCGCTGATTCCAGAATTTGTCGCTCGAGCTATAGGGATGCCCCTTTCAATCGCGGCGGCTTTTGTAATTTGCAGATGTTGAAACGGTTCCGTCGTGAGTCCGAACCAGCCGTCGTTCGTTACGTTCACGATTAAATCGACCGGCGCGTTAAAAATCTCGCGAGGAAACGCGATTTCATAGCAAACCGCGAAGGCGATTTTTACGCCGTTAAGTTCGAGAACATTTGCCGACGCGTTTCCCCTGTCAAAATCTCCAATATCGACGGCGACGCTTTGAAACGGAAGATATTTCCGAAACGGAACGTATTCTCCAAAAGGAACCAAACGGGATTTATCGTAGTTTGAGACGTTTTTTCCGAAGCAATTTATAACGACGACGCTATTGTAAATTTTTTCAGTCGCTAAATCTTTTCTTACCGCTCCGGCCAGCAAATACTCGCCCTCGTTCAGCGGGGACTTTAGGTAATCGTTGAGCTGTTCGAAATCCTCTCTATATAAATACGGAACGGACGCTTCCGGCCAGACGACGAAGTCCGCTTTCGACTCGCCGCGACTTTTTTCTAGGTGCTTTCTTAAATTCGTAAAAGCAAATTTCCCGTCGTTTTTTTCTTCCTGCGGAATAGCGCATTGAATTATTCTTATCCTCTTATCGATGAATTCGACTGGATTGTTCGCTAGTCTGCGCCAGCCAAATAGCGCGATGAACAAGAGCAAACCGACTGAAATTGAAACCAAAACTATCGCTTTTTTTGTATTTCCGCGTTTGCGACATACGAAAAACGATCCAAAATAAAAGGAAATCAGCAGCGTCGTAAAATTTAGTCCATCCGCGCCGTACAAACTCAAAGTTTGCATGAAAATCTCATGGCAATTCCAAATATACGCCGGCAATATCCAAGGAAATCCAGGCAGATAGTTTGAATAAATCCAGATCGAACAGCAAAACGCCGCCGCCGAGAATACGGGAAGCAAAAATTCGTCGACGAATTTAACGCGTTGAATTAGTTTAGTTATCAATACCGCCGCAAGCAGCCATAGCGACAGATACGCGGGAATTAACGTAATAGCAAACGGGATCAATATCCAATGCTTACTATCGAACGTTAACGGATACGCAATCCAATAAAGGCACGCGAGATGCCAAAAGAAAAAGAAACAAAAACTTTCCGCAAGCAGTTTTTTTACGTCTTTGCTTTCGAATATTTTTACAAACAGCCAAGCGAACGTCGCTATAAATATTGGAAATACATTAAATGGAGCGAAAGACAACGCCGTCGCGAGACCGAAGAAAGCGGGTTTTTTAAAATTCATCAAAAATCCAACTCTTGATAATAACTCGGCGGCGCGACGTTTGAGATTCTGTCGACTAATATTTCACGGAAAGACGGACGCGATTTTATCCTAACATACCAGTCTTTTACTTTTGGAAAATCCTCCCATTTTACGGAACCGACGTAATCGACGCAGGAAATTTGCGCGGCCGCGGCGACGTCTGCGAGCGAAAATTCGTTTCCCGCCAGCCAATTTCTGCAATCCGTAAGCCAAGCGATATGCTCGAAGTATTTTTTTATCGCGTCGTTGCCTTTTCTTATGCTCGACGAATCCGGCGAAGAATGTTCGATGTGTCTTTTTATTACTTTTTCAAAAACGACGTTTTTTGTAACGTCGGCGTAGAACGCTTCGTTAAACAAAGCCGTAATTCTGCGAGTTTCGGCTTTATCTTTCGAAGACGCGCCAAACATGGAGTTTTTTCTATAAGACTGTTCCAAGTACTCGATTATGGCGTACCATCCTTCGAAAATAGAGCCGTTTAAGTCTACGAAAGTAGGAAGATCGGAAAAAAAATGCCGCTCGTGGAAAACATGTTTCCGATCCCAGGGATAATCTACGACTAACTCGCAGTCAAGCTGTTTTTCTTTTAAATAAACTCGAACCATTCGGCTAAATCCGCAGAGCGGATAATGATACAATTTTCGCATAACGTCGGAAGTATAAACAAAAACGATTTTGATGTATACCGACTCGGCGAGACGACAATCCGCCTTTCTTTGCGACCGTCGATTAACTTAAGAACGCTTAAAACTCTCTGAAAGAAATTCGGAAACGGCGGAGATAATAACGTCTACGTTCGCTAACGCTCCTTTGCCGAGGTCGCCGCAGGCGAGTCGCGATTCTTTCGGTTCGATAAAGCGATACCCTAATTTAGTCAGTTTCGCGATATTATTCTGAATAATCGGATTTTCGTACATCGCCGTATTCATTGCGGGACAGATTACAATCGGTTTGCCGTAGGCGGCCGCGACGACCGTCGTCAACATGTCGTCCGCAATTCCAGCCGCCAGCTTGCCGATAAAATTCGCCGTCGCCGGAGCGATTAAAACCAAGTCGGCTTTTTTTGCAAGAGATATGTGACGAATGTCCTCGCAAACGATCTCTTCGAACATATCGGCATAAGTTTTGTTTTTAGTCAGCGACTGAAACGTAAGCGGCGCGATGAATTTCCGCGCGGCCGCGGTTAGGATTGTATGAACCGAAACGCCGTTTTTTGTTAGTAGATTCGCGATTTCCGCCGCTTTGTACGCCGCGACGCCGCCAGTAACTCCTAAGACGACATTTTTCATGACTTCCCCTTTTCTTCTATTATTGCATAGAAGACGTTGTAACGCTCAAACTTTTCTAAAAACTTCCTCGACAATCCCTCGAGCGATTTGCTCTTTCCCTTCGTACTTACGCGCGTTTTTTGTTCGATCAATCAAATATCCAATGTGTTTTTCACTCGCAACGTCTTGCAAATCGTTCGCTAGAACATACTCGCAGCCGTTTTTCATAATCGAAGAATAAGCCGCGTCGATCAGCGTTTCAAGCGGGACTCCGTCCAGCAATTTGAAGCCTATTAGTAGCGAGCGCGGCGATAATTCGCGAAAAAGAGAAATAATTTTAGGGGCTTGCTTGAAAAGTAGAATCAGATTTTCTTCGTTCGAGCTAATTTTTCCGCCGTAATAAAAACCGCCGGCGTTTGCGATTAACTTTTCTAGTTCGTTTTGCGTCTTCGGCTTCGCTTTCCAGATAGATTCGGCTAAAAGTCGCGCGTTTGTCGCGGCTCGCATTTGAAAATCGCCGACCGCCATGCTGTGAACGATAGCGTCGACGCGGTTTTCTCTAAAAACTTTTCTTACGGCGTTTTCTAACTCGTCGACGGTTTCGATTGGAAGGATTTTCGCTTTTGTCGTCGTCTGCTGAACCGCGTTTTTTCCGCAGATATAAAAAATCTTCTCAGCTTTCGGAGACTCGGCAAAATAGTCGGCGATCAGACTTCCTAGCTTGCCGGTAGCAAAATTTACGACGCTTCTGACGGAATCGATCCGTTCCGCAGTTCCTCCCGCGGTGATTAATACGTTCACTTTCAAAGTCCCGAGGAATACGGCTTTCTGCGATACGCTATAGCGGCGCGTCGGCTTTCTTCGGGTAGGCACGTAACTCTTACTCTAGTATGGCCTTTTCTACGAAAGCCGAGAATTTCCGCCGCTTTTTGAGTAACGTCTATTATTCTTCTATTGTTGTTTCTTGGAAAAGGCCCTCTATCGTTGACCAATAACTTTACCTTTTTGCCGTTTTCCAGATTTTCTACTAACACCACGCTCGGAAGCGGTAAGGTTCTATGAGCCGCAGTGAGATTGTGTTTTTGAAACTTTCTGCCGGTTGCCGTCGGAAGACCGTGACAATCGTATCCGTACCAACTCGCCTCTCCAACCGCCGTATATTTATAATGAACCTGCGGATAATACTTAACTCCGCGGATCGTATACGGCCTTTCGCTTCCGTGGTGCCAATATTTGCCCGTCGGACGACGTTCGTCCTGGCTCGAACACGCGACCAGTAGCGATAATAAGGAAAAAGCTATGATTTTTTGCAAGGCGCGAACTTCGCCAACCGCGGCTTGTTTCACAATTAATCTCCAAAGTTAGATTTTTTAACGGGGCAAGTATAATCTTGAATGAAAAATATCGCTACAGTTTAGGCTGTGTTAGGAAAAACTTTGTTCGTCGTTCCTTTCCATCATCCTGAGCAAAGCTAAGGATCCAGACGGCGAGTACGTTTGGAAAGCGCATGGATCCTTCGTCGGGCAAGCCCTCCTCTAGGATGACGGAGAAAGAAGAAGCTTCGCGCTTTTAGCAATGACGTAGAGAAGGCTTCTTTCGTCATCCTTGCGAGCGTAGCGAAGCGAGGATCCAGAAAATGTTGAAGTTTCACTGGATCCTCGGCCTACGGCCAAGGATGACGAGCTAGTAATTCATAATTTTCTTCAGCCGGCATATGAGTTTTAATCCGTTATTAGGGTTGCAAAGAATTATTTGTTTATATGTAGGCTCTGTTAGGAAAAATGTGATGAGTGGTATGAGGCTATTTTTGTTGGAACAAGAGGTTTATACTCCGCAATAAGTCGTTGCTAGGCGCGTGAATTCGCGAAGTTTCTTCCCTTCCCGTCATCCTAGAGGAGGACGAAGTCCGACGAAGGATCCACGCGCTTTTCCGGCGTACTTGCCGTCTGGATCCTTCGCTTTGCTCAGGATGACGGAAAGGGACGACGAACAAAATTTTTCCTAACACAGCCTAACGATTTACGCAACAACGTCTTCATTTATTCGACTGAAAATCTTATACAAAAACTCCGCGGTTTTATCGTCGATAACGCGGGAAATTTCCTCGGCGATTTTTATTAGCTCTTCATTGCTTGAAAAATCGCTGAATTTCAACGTATTAAACCCGCTTTGCTCTTTTCCTAGGATATCTCCGGCTCCGCGGAGTTTTAAATCTTTCTCGCTGATCAAAAATCCGTCGCTCGTTTCTTTCATAAGTTGCAGCCGTTGTTTGCCGACTTCCGACATTGGATAACGGTATAGCAAAACGCAGTACGACGCGTCGCAGCCCCGTCCTACTCTGCCGCGCAGCTGGTGCAATTGAGCCAGGCCGAATCTCTCTGCGTGTTCTATTACGATGACGTTGGCGTTTGGAATATCGACTCCTACTTCGATAACCGTCGTCGAAACGAGGATTTTGAACTCGCCGTTTTTAAATTTTCGTATAATGTCGTCTTTTTCTTTTGCTTTCATTTTTCCGTGCAACGCGCGAACGTCTTCCGCGGAAAAATGCTTCGTTAAATATTCGCGGCGTTCGTCGACGGTTGTAAGCGTCTCGGATTCTTCTATGGCGGGGCACACCCAATATATTTGCGAGTCCATTTTTTTCAATCGAGCCGCTAGCTCGTCTATTTTTGAAGCTCCTATAACGATTGTCTCTATAGGTTTTCGTCCTTCCGGTTTAGTTTTAATAGTCGATACGTCGAGATCGCCGTAGCATCCGAGCAGCAGCGTTCGCGGAATTGGAGTCGCGGACATAGCCAACACGTTCGGGTATTTGCATTTTTTTATCAAAGCCAGCCGCTGCAGAACGCCAAACCGATGTTGCTCGTCGACAATCGCTAGTCCAAGATTTTTAAACTCGATTTCTTCTTCGAGAACCGCGTGCGTGCCGATCAGAATTTGCGTTTCGCCGCTTTTAAGCCTTTCGATCTGCTCAAAGCGATATTTTCGATTCGCCGCAAGCATAACGTCGACGTTAATTCCAAGATTTTCCGACATTTTTTTGATATTGTAGAAATGCTGGAGAGCCAGTATCTCGGTCGGAGCGAGCAGGGCGGCTTGAGCGTCGTTTTCAAGAGCGATAAGCGCGCTTATAAAAGCGACGACTGTTTTTCCCGATCCTACGTCGCCCTGAATCAGCCGATTCATCGGTCTGCCGGAAGCGAGATCTTTTTTTATATCTTCGAGACACGATAGTTGATCCTTCGTCAGTTCAAACGGCAAGCGCAGACGTTGGATAATCTCGTTGGTCTGTTGAAAAGGCTCGGTTCGCATTCGCGTCATGGATTCGCGGATTTGTTTCAACCTAATTTGATTGGTCAATAATTCGTCGACGGCGATTCTTCGTCGCGCCGGATTTGTTAGCATAACGTCTTCGGAAGTCTTAGGATTGTGCGCGGCTCTGACGGCTTCCGTGAAAGTCGGCAGCTCGTATTTTTGCCGCAAGTCTTCAGGAATCCAATCGTCGATCTCCGGCATAACTTTCAGCAAGGCGTTTACGGCGTATCGCAGAGTCTTATTCGTAAGTTTCGCGGTTAGCGGATAAACCGGCTCCGAGCCGACGTAGTATTGAAACGACGCGGCGGGAGCGATCGCGTCTGGGTGCGCCATCTGAATCCCTTCCGCCGTCTTGCGAGCTTCGCCGCTAACGGTAAAAACGCCGTCTATCGGCAAGGATCTTCTGACGTAAGCGGCGTTATAGTGGAAATATATAATAGTAATAGTATCGCCGGCGGGCGTTTCTCCGTAAACTTTATAGGGAGAACTCTTAAAACGCGGCTGAGCGTGGCCGGTGATTTTTAAAACGACGGTTAGCTTATCTTTATCCGTAAAATTGTTCGCGTCGTCCGACCGTCTTTGCAGCGACGTTGGAAAATGAAACAGTAGATCGACTGCGCGATCGCCCGAACAACACCTTTTTATCGCTTTGCGACTGAAATCGGCAAGCTTTACAAATTTATCGAACGGCTGCAATAAAAAATGAGTCATATCTAGGCGATTATAGTTCGTTCTATTTGCGACGCAAGAACGGGGACTGATCGAGGGCTTGCCCGACGAAGGATCCACGCGCTTTCTCGGCGTACTCGCCGTCTGGATCCTTCGCTGCGCTCAGGATGACAAGAATGGACGACGAACAAAATTTTTCCTAACGCAGCCTATTTTTAAGCAAAGTTTTTACTTGTTTTTTTAATTATAATACTTATATATAATTTAAACATTTATGGAGGTTTTATGACAAAAGTATTTTTTTCAATTGTTGGCGTAGCGACTTTCCTGGCGACGTCTTTTTTCCATGCAGAGTGCGCGTCAAATCATATGTCTCTTTACTGTCGGACTTCTTCTGGCGATACTCTTACGATGGATTTAAAGCTTGTAGATGGGGCAAACCCTGCTAGTACGTTATGTGAAAATTTAAGAGCGCTTCCTAAGAAATGGCAACTTTCCAGGATAGATTTGTCTGAATCTGGTATTACACAAATTATCCGCGCTATGTTTTGCGGGTATAATAGCTTGCATACAATAAATTTTCCTTCTAGCGTAGCGCATATTGAAAGGGAAGCTTTTCTTTCTACAGCCAGTCTTAGAGTATTTGATCTCAGACGCGCTAGTATCGCCGAACAAGATCAATGGGCGGTTGCGCCAGCGGCTTTTTCTGGATTCCAATATCGTTATATCGTTTTTTATCCGCCTACATTACAAAGATATCGAGATACTTGTGATGAACTTTTAGGCAGACATAATCCTACTCTGGATTTTGCTCATACCAGACTACAAAGTTTGGAATTAATGCATTTTGGAACGCATTCTAAAAGCGCCGAGTTCCGCGTTGTAGTTCCATGTACGCTTCGAAGATTAGGATTTACGTGGTCTAACGGTCGTGATTCATTTTTTACAGACTCACGGGATGATGATCGAACTTGTACTTATACAATATCTTTATCTCCAGGTAATTGTTTAGGCCGTAAGGTTGCTCAGATTAACGGTAAAACAGTTCCTCCAGGTATAAGAACATTGCGCCCATGGTTCTTAGCGAGACTAATTCATGATGGCGAATTAACATGCGAATCTGCCTTAGCCGGCGACACAAAGGGCTGGCCGTTGCTTCCTCCATAATCTCCATCGCGTTATCTTCGTTTCATAATTACGCGGGATTGTGATAATATCCCGCGTTATTTTTTTAAGAGCGATTGGAAATGTTCGATTCTTTCTCCAGCAGAATCTCAGGAATATTTGATAAACTGCGTAAAAGCGGCATTTTGAAAGAGTCCGACGTAGACGAGGCGTTGCGGGAAATCAGAATCGCTCTTTTGGAAGCCGACGTTTCGCTGGAAGTCGCAAAAAAGTTTATCGCCGAGGCTAAGGAAAAAGCCGTCGGGCAAGACGTGATAAAATCGGTTTCGCCGGAACAGACGGTCGTAAAAATAGTTCGCGATCATCTAGTCGAATTGCTTGGCGCGTCGAGTCCGCTCGAGATAAATAAAAAGCCCTGCAAAATAATGCTCGTCGGGTTGCAAGGAGCGGGAAAAACGACGACCGTCGGAAAGCTTGCAAAGTTTTTTTCGAAGAAAAATAAAAAAGTCGCCGTCGCTTCGGCGGATATTTATCGTCCGGCGGCGATAGAGCAGCTAAAAGTTCTCGCGGGAAAAGTCGAGGGGACGGTTTTCGCGCAATCTGAGAAAAAATCCGTCGAAGCAATCTGCAAAACGGCTCTCGATCGCGTCGAAAGCGAAAATGCCGACGTTTTGATTATGGATACCGCCGGCCGTCTTCATATCGATGAAGTAAAAATGAGCGAGCTTCAAGAAATTCAGAAAATTCTTGATCCAAATGAAATATTTTTGGTCGCCGACATAATGACCGGACAGGACGCCATAAATATTGCGAGAAAATTCTCGGAGGCTCTTCCTATTTCCGGCGTAATTCTAACTCGCGTCGACGGAGACGCTCGCGGCGGAACGGCGTTGTCCATGAGAGCGACAACCGGACGCGAAATAAAATTCCTGTGCTCGGGAGAACGGCTTGAAGATATCGAATTGTTCGACGCGGAGCGAATCGCCGATCGGCTTTTAGGCATGGGCGACGTGGTTTCGCTTGTCGAAAAGGCTCAAGAGCATTTTTCGAAAGAAGAAGCGGAAGAGACCGCGAAAAGAATGCAAGCGGGGATTTTTACCTTCGACGATCTGGCCGCGCAGATGGAAAAAATGTCCAAACTCGGCGGATTGAAAACAATCGTAAAAATGCTTCCGAAAAGCGCCCAACTGGAGAGTCTAATGGACGCTCACGGCGTGTCGGACAAAACGGTCGCAAGAAATTTGGCGATTATTAAATCGATGACTAAAAAGGAAAAGAGAAATTACAAGCTGCTAAACGGATCCAGAAAAAAAAGAATCGCGGCGGGATCGGGGACTACGATCCAGGAAGTTAATAAGCTAGTAAAGCAGTACGAAGGCGCGCTGGATCTTTTTAAAAAGATAAGGAAAAACGGAATCGGCAAAATGTCGGCCATGATGAGGAGATAAAATGAAAAAGTTCGAAGATATTGAAAGACTGAGAGGGTTCGCCTGTATTTTGGTTTTAATTCAACATATCGCTTGGGTATGTCCCCTGCGATTTACTTACAACGTCGTTCCGTTTCACTTGTTAGTCGGAAGCGGCGGAGTGCATATATTTTTCGCGATTTCCGGTTTTGTCGTGACGCTGTCTCTAAAGGATAAAATTAACGAGATCCGCGACGAATTGTTTCTTAATAGACTTTTTTCCGCGAAAGAGCTTCTGCTTACTTTTTACAAAAAAAGATTTTTTAGAATATTCCCGATGGCGCTTTTCGCGATATTTTCGCTGGCGGTATTTCTGAATTTTACGGAAGAAAATCTGGCTTGGCTTCCGTCTCTTCTACGAACTCCGAGCGAGGTGTTTTTTGGAGTTTACAACGACGCTATACAACTTTTTCAAGAAAAAGAAAAAATTCACAACGTGGGATTCGGATCGCTTTGGACTTTAGCCGTCGAATCTCAGTTTTATTTCCTCTGGCCGTTGGCGCTGCTGCTTTGCAAAAACGATAACGCTCGGGCGATCGTTTGCTTTTCGCTTGGATCTTTGCTTGTGTTTGTCGCTCAACCGGCGTTGAATTCGTTTCTTGGATATAAGTATTACTACATATACACGCAAACGGCCGGTCTCTTTTGGGGATCGTTCCTCGCGTATTTATACGCTAGTAAAGATTCTTCCATAAAAATGAACGGAAAAGTCGCGAATCTAATCACCGCCGTTCTCGCGATGACAGTCTGGTTTTATCCTAACGCTTATTCTTTTGAAAACAGGACGTTTTATTTTGATACGGTGGTAGATTGCGCTTCAATTCTGCTAGTCGCGTTCGCCGTTTTTGTCGAAGGAAGCTTTAAGCTGCCGATATTGGGCAGGGTTTTTGATTTCCTTGGAAGCAGATCGTTTTCGTTTTATATAATACAATTGCCGCTGGCTAACATGATAGTTTGGTACACGAATTCTATATACTTCCCAAAAGAGTCGTTTTATTAATACGACTTTTTCAGACTCCAGCTGTTGATATTTATTGTCGCGCAGTTTATTGCTACGGAATTTACGTACAGATTTATCGAGATTCCGTGCAGAAATTATGGACGTAGGTAGGAGAAAAACGCGCTCGTCGTCGTAAGGGCGATTCGGATAATCAAGGATAATGGAAGAGCGACAATTTTGTAGGGGCGAATAATCATTCGCTCCTACAGATTGCATAGCGCAATCTCCCTCGCGCTAACGGGGTAAAGCTCTAACAAAAAATCGGCCGTTTAGTCTTTTTCCCGCACGATTGGTTCGGCGACTGATCTTTCGTTGTTTCGGTTGTTCGTTTTTGGGTCTATCAGCTCTGCGAAGCCGTTTTTTTCTTCATTGATTATAGGCTCTTTTTCCAGGCGTTCGTCGTCTTCTTTAAAAGCTTCGACGATAACGTTTTGGCCGCTTGGAGAGGGCGTTCCGCCGGTTTCCGCGTCAACTTTTCTCAACTTAATTCCGTTGGGCGCTTTAAACGGTTTGGAGACGAGATATTTTTTCGCTTCGGTCATAAAGTCTATAAAAATAGGAAGCGCGGTGTTGGCTCCGTCCGCGTTTTTCCCGAGAGATTTAGAATGATCGTCGAAGCCGACAAAAATGCCGATTGCGACTTCCGGCGTATATCCTATAAACCAAGCGTCGCGGCTTTCATTGCTAGTTCCGGTTTTTCCGGCCATCGGGAAGTTAAGAAACCTTGCGGAAGCTCCCGAGCCTCTTTGCATAACTCCTTCGAGAATCGACGTGAGCTGGTATACGCTCTGTTCGCTCAATATTTGTCGGCGATTGTCGCTTAGTTTCGGCGGGAATTTCGCGTCCAAGCCTATGTTGCCGGCGACGATTCTGTCGTCCATTTTATACAAGACTGCGCCGCGTTTGTCTTGAATGTATTCGACCATCGTAGGAGTAATCCATTTGCCGCCGTTGGCCAGCATAGCGTAGGCCGTCGTTAATTTGAGCAGCGTAGTTTCTCCGGCTCCTAAAGCGTAAGAAAGCATCTGCGGCATGGATTCGAAAATTCCAAATTGCTCGGCTATTTTCGCCGCCTTATCTATGCCGACCTCCTGAGCTATTCTTACCGTCGCCGAGTTAAACGACCTTTCGAGCGCTCGTCTAAACGTTATTTTATCCAATTTCGCGCCATGATAGTTTTTTGGCCGCCAAACTCCCAAACCTTCGCCCAAGTCTATCTCCACTTGACTCGCGTCGATGACCGAATTGGGAGCGAAGCCGTTCTCAAGTCCCGCTAGATAAACGAAGGGCTTAAACGCCGAGCCAGTCTGCCGCATAGCCTGCGTCGCTCTGTTAAACTCGCTTTGGGCGAAAGAATATCCGCCTTGCATCGCTAAAATTCTGCCGCTCTCAGTTTCGACGATTAAAATCGCGCCTTGAACTCTCGGAAGCTGTTTTATGGAAAATCGCCTTTCGTCTTCCTCGTTTTTAGAAACAAAAATCGCGTCTCCGGCCTTCAATTTTTTCGCCCATTTTAAATCCGCGTCCAAAAGCGCTCCGGTTTCGTTTTCTTCAGTAAGGATAGTCGCGGTTTTGTTTTCGACGGACAACGCTACGGCTTTTAAAAACTCCTTCGCCCCTTTCGGGATGTGAATTCCTCGTAATTCTTTAAGAATTTCCTTCCGCGGTTTTTTTATATTAATTTGGTCGATCGCTCCTTGCCATCCGAATCGACGATCGATTTTTTCGAGTCCTTTTCGCAGAGCGTCGCGAGCGCATCGCTGTAGTTTCGCGTCGAGGGTCGTTCTAATAATCAGCCCTTCTTTATTTAAACTTTTAAACGGATATTTTTCGATCAAATACTTGCGAATTTCTTCCGCAAAATAATCCGCGATATTGTCGACGGAATCGCCGCGCTCCGCCACTTTTAAATCTTCCTTTATGGCGGCGGCCGCTTCTTCCTCGCTTATATATCCGTCTTCCAACTGCCGCCCGATCGCCCAATTTCTGCGAGCGATCGCCTTATCTCTATGTTTTACTGGATGATAGTTGGCCGCTCCTTTAGCCAAGGCGGCGAGATACGAGCATTCCGCGATTGTTAATTCGTCGAGAGCCTTGTTAAAATAAATCTTCGCCGCCGTCGCCGCGCCGTAAGCTCCGCATCCTAGGTAAATTTGATTGAGATAAAGTTCCAATATCTGAGGTTTTGATAGAGAGTTTTCAATTCTATAGGATAAAATCGCTTCTTTTATTTTTCGTAGATAAGAAACTTCGTTGCTTTTTATTAAAAAAATTCTCGCGACCTGTTGAGTTATCGTCGAAGCGCCTTGCGGCCGTTTTCCCGAGCCGATATTCTCGAAGTTTTTCAGCGCCGATCTTATAATTCCGTAAAAATCCACCCCTTTATGCTCGAAAAAATGCTTGTCTTCGACAGAAACGAAAGCGTTGATCAATTTTTTCGGAATCTTGCCGACTGGAACGAAGTATCTTCTTTCGCTTGCGTACTCGCAGAGCTTTTCGCCGTCTCGTAAGAAAACGCGGCTTGATAAATCGGGCGAATATTCCTTTAAGGATCTGTGATCGGGAAGATCGGAGAATGAAAAATACGAAACGAGACAGACGACGCACGCCGCGATGCAAGCGAGATATATCGCCGCGCGAAACGCTCCCCAAATAAAACGCAGGAATTTCATTTTCTTCCTTTCTCGAAAAACTCGTCTAAGGCGTACTTTATCGCCGCAATTGTTTTGGCGCGAAAACTTTGCGAATGCAACAGTTCGTCGTCAATTTTATTAGAAATACATCCAAGTTCGATTAGAACGGCCGGCATATCGGCCTTGAGTATCTTGAGATCTCCGTTTCTGCAGGGGCGATTTTTTATTCGACACGCGTTTGGGACGTATCCGAGCAAACTCTCCGAAAATTTCTTAGATTGAGACAAACGCCGATAATAAGCGAAAAAATCTCCCGCGGCCGTCGAATTTTTTACGCGATCTAAGTTTGGAAGCGTATAAATCGACATTCCGCGAAGATTTTTGTCGTTATTGCTATCGGTGTGAATCGAGATTAGAAAATCCGCTCTCGCCGCGTCGATTTTTTCTTTTCTATCGTCGAGCGACGAGAAGAAGTCGCCGTCTCTCGTTAAGACGACTCTATATTTTCCGCTTTTCATAAGGGCGTTTCTTAATTCGATCGCCGTGACTAAAGCGACGTTTTTTTCATAATCGCCGGAAACGCCTTTTGTTCCAGGATCTCTTCCTCCATGCCCCGCGTCGACTACGATCACGCGTTTTTCGCTTACGCTAAAGCCAATTTTTACGGAATGTTTGTCGTATTTCTTTGAAACGAACGTTACGTTTTCCTTTAACGCGACGACGAACATTAACGACGACGGCGAGAATTTTTCGAAAAAATATCCTTTTATAATATTGTGAGAAGTTCTTTTCGCCTTCGGCGCGGCGACTTCGCGATTAAACGACAGCAGAACTTTTACGCCGTTTGGAAGGGTATGTATACGAGGGACAAAAGAAACTTTCTCGTCGAAATCCGCGCATAAAAAATAAACGCCTTTTTCCTTTTTTAGATAGACCTTTTTCACGACCTGCGCCGACTCCGCAAACGCGTCCAACGACGACAGAGCGATCAAAAAAGCGACGATTATTCTTATATAAAACATTATTCGCGACAAAACGCGATATTATATATTAAATATGCAATAAATACATATTAATTGCGCGAAGCGGGTATTTAAGGAGAAGAGTTAACTCGCGAGGGATTGCCCAATAACGATATAAATACTACCTGGTTATTCGCCGCCGCGATTCCTGGAAAGGCCTAGTATTCCAAGGTTTTTCTTTTGAACATTAATCTAGATTAACATAATGGCTTCAGCCTTTACAAAAACGAGGAAAAACAATGTGCAAACTGTTATAGATGCATCTTTATTTGACAATCCCGCACGTATAAATTGAAATTTTGATAATTCTATGATATACTAATAAAAGAATATAGGTATACATAATGAAAAATATATATAATGAAAAACTCTCAAAAATCAAATAAGCTAAGTATTTATCTCATAAAAGACGAAGTTCAATCTGAAGAACAGATTATAGAAGGCAAATCAGAGAAGTATGAAAATGATAAATTTGCTTTACATTTTAAACAAAAACCTATACGTCCTGCAGTTTGGGTTAACTTTTTTAATAATGATAAAGAATTACAAGAAAAATTTAAATCGGCATCTAATCAGGCAGTTTTACTTAGAAAAATAGAATTCGATGGCAAAATACATACCTTTGCTATTACGTTTGGAACGGGGCATTGTATGCTAAATGATGTTGCAATAGTTCCGTATTTTGGTTTAAGAGTGGTTCTAAACACCGCTGATCACATAAAAAAAATGGATTCTCGTAACGATTCTTCTTATAAGTCTGAACAAATTTATGGAAACAGCGATTTTTTAGCTTTTTCTTTTGATTCAGAAATCGATTTTTTAACTAAAGTGACTGGCAGTATAAATAAGGAATCTGATTATAAAGTTCTTGGAACAACCATAACTGGTGGACACATGTTATCGGCAACCGTTAAGTTTAATGTCGACACTATCGATGATTTATTAGTTAAACTTTATGAGTTCTATATACTCGAAAAATATAAAGATAAGGGATTTGAATTTATAGATAAAATGGAAAAGTGCGCTAAAGGTGAAGAGGAAAAACTATATAATAAATTGAACGACGAGTTGAAAGAATCTCCTAAAAACAATAAGATTTTGCTGGAATTTCCAGAAATCATTCCATTTGAGAATATTAAGGGTTTTAAATATAGCAACAATAAGAAAAAAATTTATGACGAATTGCGCTTATCTGATATCGGGAGTGATTTATCAGTAGATAAACTTAAAAATATAAAAATTAACGTTATAGATACTGAGGGAAACTCAGAGCACTCATGGAGAGCTTCGGACTGCTTATGCGCACAGATAGAACTTGACGAAAATATTTATATATTTTCACATAACAATTGGTATAAACTCAACACGGATTTTGTTTCTAAAACGAACGATACAGTTAAAGGGATTTTAAGTAAAGATTGCCCTAATATTAATTGGCCAGAATATAAAAAAGTATATGAAGATGAATATAATAAATCGTTAACAGAAGCTAATGAAAATGCAATTTACATGCATGGAAAATGTATCGAATATGGCGGCAAAAACAACAAAATAGAATTTTGCGATGTTTACGATCGCAATACTGGTAGTTTAATACATGTGAAAATATATGCATGTTCAAAACCATTAAGTCATTTATTTCAACAAGGAGCTGTCTCAGCTTCACTATTAAAGGATAGTGAATATTTGAAAAAAGTAGAAGATAAAATACAAAAAAAGCTCGAATTTTCTTTTGAAGGTAAAACAAACTTCAACGTTATTTTTTGCATATTAATTAAACACAATACATTTGAGATACCATTTTTCAGTAAAATTATGCTAATAAATATTGTAAAACAGATAAATAATACAAAAAATTGTAAGAAATGTTATATTAAAATTATTTACAGTATCGACTAAGCTCTGTTATTGAAATTATTTGAGGCATATGAGAGTTCCGCAGAAGTGGAGGAAAGCTAAGAAAGAGGAGGCGGATTTGCAGAAGCGGGAAGCTAATCGTCTGAAAAACTTCATTTTATTAAAGAAGAATTCGACGAGATAACGCTCTTTATAAAGGTATCTATCTATATCTTTTTTTTTCTTCTGGTTGGTTTTAGATGGGATGACCGCGATGCAACCATTTGTTTGTAAAAATTTCGCGAAGTCTTTTAAATCGTAGCCCTTATCGGCGAGGACGGACGTGTTTTGAAGATCCTTAACAAGCTCCTCGGCCTGAGTAATCTCATGCTCGTTTCCTCCGGTTAGAACGAACTTGACTGGATTGCCGAGAGCGTCTACCAAAGCGCGTACCTTCGTTGAAAACCCTCCGCAACTTCTGGCAAGCGCTTCGTTCGATCCTTTTTTGTATCCGGCAGAGCATTGATTCGCTCGAATAATCGTCGCATCCATCATGAAATATTCT
>JAISHN010000063.1 GCA_031262635.1 Holosporaceae bacterium | reverse complement strand
AAGTTATTAAATATCGATCCAAATCGCATTCTTCAATGGACTTATGTAAAGTCTGTATTGTGTTGGATCTGGTGTTTGGAAACGCCGAATAACGACAGATCCGTCCTTGCAAAATTATTCGATAAAATCGTTGAAGACAATTCTCTTTAAAAAAACCGCGCGAAGACGTTTTTCAAAAAATTTACGGTTTTTAAACCGCGGTAGGCGGGATTCACATAAAAAATAAAGAAAAAACGAGAATTTATACAAACTAAAGATTGCGTCGCAGTTATACCTTCTAGAAACAACCTGAAGGAGAAAAAAGAAATCGATAAACTCCTCTACAAAGAACGTCGTCTCGTCGCATTTTTTTAATAAAATGAAGTTTTTCAGACGATTAGTCTCTCGCTTTTGCAAAGCAGCTTTCTCTTTCTTAGCCTTTCATCCACTTCTTCGGAACCTTGCTATGCTTCAAATAATTTCAATAACGGAGCCTAACAATATCATGATTTTTGAAAATAATCTTAATATTTGAGCTTTCTGATATTCCTCATGTCTCATGACAAAACTGCCAAAAGTCTCTGAGTGCCTGGAGTATAAACAAAAACTCGCTATGCCAAAAGTGTTGTCGAAAGTAGTTTTGTCATGACGAAAGCTATAGCGTTTAACATTAGTCGTACTTTTGTCGCGACAAAAAGGCTTTTGGCATTGCTTTTGTCGCGCTATTTGATCCTCAAAAATCAGCAGATTTCGAGTTTTGGCGTTTTGTCGCTCGTTTTAGGTAAAATGTTGAGCCTCTAATTTCTTAATTGTTCTTCGTTATTTTATTCTTGATTTAAAGCCGCTCCTTTTATTTCTTCTAAGCTTTTGATTCCTTTTTGTTCCATGTATGCGAATAGTCCGTCGACTACTTTTCCCGCTACGGATGGATCGTTATAAAGCGCGGAGCATATGGCGACTGCGTCGGCTCCAACCATGAAGAATTTCAGCGCGTCTTCAGTCGTAGTTATGCCGCCCATGCCTATCAGCGGAATTTTGACGGCTTTGCGAACTTGATAAACCATCCTTAAGGATATCGGCTGAATTGCCGGACCCGAGAGTCCGCCAAATACGGGATCAAGAGTCGATCTTCCGCTTTCTATGTCTACATCCATACCTTGAAGCGTATTTATTAGCGATATTGCATCGGCTCCGGCAATCTCGACGGCTCGCGCAATTTTCGTTATGTCAGTTACATTTGGAGTAAGTTTTACGATCATCGGTTTGCGAGAGGATTTTTTTACCGCTTCAACGACTCTCGCTCCAATTTCCGGCGATACTCCAAAAGCCATGCCGCCGGCCGCGACGTTAGGGCAAGAAATATTAACCTCAAGACCAGCTACGCTTCTTGGAGTGTCCAATAATTTGGCAAGCTCCGCATACTCTTCGATTGTTCCGCCGCAAATATTGGCTATTATGGGGACTCCTTCTTCGCTTAGTTTTGGTAAAATATCCTTGATGAAGTCGCGAACGCCTGGATTTTTTAGACCTACGGAATTAAGCATATTTCCATGAGGAAGTCTGGAGTATACATGGCTGCAGTTTCCGATACATCGTTCTAAGGTAAGCCCTTTGGTTACAAAAGCCCCTATTTTGGAACAATCAGACGGCTGATCGCCAAAACCATATGCTCCAGAGCCTATTAAAACAGGAGCTTTCATCATTATACCAGCAATGCTCGTTTTAAGATTAGATGCAAAACGCGCTCTATCTACCGAAGATCCTAACATAGCGAAAGTCTGGCCAAAGCCAACGCATAAAGCGCAGCCCAAAAAACCGACAAGCGTATTCCTATTCTTTATGATGAGGCTTTTGCCACACAAACAAATAACTTTTGCTACTTCAGTTATCTGGAGCGCTTCTGTGAACAATTTTTTTAGACTATGCATTGCATTATTACCTTGCTAAAGTGACTTTATGCCCAATAAACCTTACCTTTTAACGCCTCTAGACTTGGCCGACATTGTTTTGACTGCTTCTCAGAAATTCTCAACGCTACTAATGCGGGGCTTTCTGTCTACAAACGCATTCTCGCTGCGTTATAATCAATAATGTTTCTTATATTACGAACTCGCAGCTCGTCATAAACTTTTCGCTCGCCGCTATAAAATTTTAGATTCTTTAGGGTAAACTTCTTGATATACTGCCAAAATCATATGGCTACGTCAAGATTTTCTCGCTCCTTGTCCAACTAAAATATAGCGGCTTTCTTTGAAATGTCAACAACTTTATCTGATAAAAAAGACGAGGCTGGACTTGCGCGAATCAATACCTGGCGGACAGAGCGAGATTCGAACTCGCGGAGGAGTTTCCCCCTCTCCGGTTTTCAAGACCGGCGCCTTAAACCGCTCGACCATCTGTCCGCGTTCGCTAGTATGTTTCGCCTTCTTTCCAGACGAATAACGCGACTGCCGTCGCGAGCGAAGATATGATGAATAATATCGACGGAGTCGCGATATTTCCAGACCATTTTACCAAATAAGTCGCCAATGTCGGAGCGTAAGCGCCGAAAGCGGCCATAGCGAAGTTATGAGCGATGGAAACGCCGGCTAGTCGGACTTTTGTCGGAAACATAGAGCAAATCGCCGCCGGAATCGGCCCGTAGTACATCGCGAACAGGAAGATAATTCCCAATTCTCCTAAAAACGCGCTCAAGACGGTCGCGTCCTCCATCGACGTAAAAATCGGATACGCTAGAACGGCCAGCGACAGCGTCGCAATCAGCATCTGCGTCCGTTTTCCGACGTAGTCGGCGATCCAGCCGCCAAGCAGAATTAAAAGGGCAAGAATAATCATATTAATTTGCTGAATGATCAACACGTGTTCGCGTTTAATATGCAGAATGGTCTCAAAGTAAGTCGTGAAAAATATCGCGATCAAGAAATATCCGCAGGCGGTTAGCATGTCGGTCATCGTAACAAGAACGAGTCCCTTCCAATGTTTTGAGAATAAGGAGCCTATAAAGCTTTCTTTCGCCGCTTTTTTATCTTTAGCTTGAGCTTTTTGATCGTCGGTAAACTCCTTTGGATCGTGGAGTCTCTTCTTAATATAGCGCCCGATGAAAGTTCCCAAGAATCCGATTATGAATGGAATTCTCCAACCGAAAGCTTCGATCTGTTCGTCGGTGAATAAACATTCCATGCAGTTGGCGACAAAAGCTCCAAGTATGAATCCGATAACTAAGCTAAACGGCGCCCAGGACGAATAAGCCGAGCGTTTTTTCTCTTCCGAATGTTCGTATAAAAAAACGATTGTTCCGGTAAAGCCGCCGCCAAGAGCTAATCCCTGGAAAATTCTGACGATCGTCAGCAAAACGCCCGCCCAAACTCCTATCATTGCGTGAGTCGGAAGAAATCCCATAAAAGCGGTCGGAATGGCCATCATATATATGGAAATAACGAGAGTCTTTTTGCGTCCGAACTTATCGCCGATATACCCGAACATGATCGCTCCGATTGGACGCGCGATCAGTCCGGCGGCGAAAGCTCCGAATGACGCGATTAGTTGGTTAAAAGGATCCGCCGACGGGAAGAAATGCTTTCCGATAATAGCCGCAAAGAAGCTGTAAACTGCGAAGTCGTACCACTCCAACGCGCTGCCCGCAACGCACGAAACGATAACTTTTTTCATTCTCGAAGAATCGGCTTCGTTTTTTTTCATTATTCATCCTTTGCTTTTCATCGAGTTCGAATCTTATGCCGCGGAAGAACGTTTTTCAACGAGATATTTTTAAATCGAGAAAAATGAATAGAAATTTATTAGGCTCTGTTAAGAAAAATTTTATTCGTCGTCCCTTTCCGTCATCCTGAGCGCAGCGAAGGATCCAGACGACGATGACGTATCATAGGCGCCTGGATCCTTCGGCCTGCGGCCTCTAGGATGACGAAAGAAGGGAAGGATGACGGAGAAGGAAGAAGCTTCGCGGCTTCGCGTTTCTAGCAACGACTTATTGCGGAGTATAAACCTATTGTTTCAACAAAAATAGCCTCATACTACTCATCGCATCTTTCCTAACGGAACCTAGGCTCTATTATTGAAATTTAATGTGATATGGCTGATGATAAATTTGAAGTATTGTAGGTTCATTTTCATGCGGCGGGAGATGGACATCTCAAAAGGCGGCTTAATTCTAATATACATTTGGCCGCGGATGCGAACGATATGCCGATCCGAGCAATTGTTACGGATGGCGCCGCCTCTGATTGTAACAAAGCTGCAAAATTAATAGAATGTATCGAATTTCCTGACTTCTACGGCAATGACGTAAAAAGAAAGGAAACCTTGCCCTTTCCCCTTGCGGGAGAGGGGAGGGGAGGGGCGTAGGACAAGAAATAAAAAATCGATAAATACAGCTAGTTTTCAAACACGGTGTTTAGTTGGTGGTTGACTCTGTAGAAACTCGCGAGTTTCGGGATGTCCTTTAGCCTTTTGGCGCCCATATATCCCATGCAAGAGCGGATTCCGCCCAATATTTCGTCGTTTATGTCGTCTAGCGGGCCTTTGTACGGGACTTCGACTAAGCGGCCTTCGGAGGCTCGATACTTCGGCATTCCGTTGTAGAATTTTTTCTGAGCGTACTCCGATCCCATGCCGTAGAAAATCTTGTACTTTTTCCCGTCCTTTTCAATTAATTCGCCGTCGGCTTCGGCTGCTCCGGCGTAGTAGCCGCCGATCATTACAAAATCCGCTCCCGCGGCGAGGGCTTTGCAAACGTCGCCTGGGTTGGTTATGCCGCCGTCGGAGCATATCATTCCTCCGACCGAATGCGCCGCCTCCGCGCATTCTATAACGGTGGAT
>JAISHN010000053.1 GCA_031262635.1 Holosporaceae bacterium | reverse complement strand
AGACGATTAGCCTCACGCTTCTGCAAATCCGCCTCCTCTTTCTTGGCCTTCCTTCACTTCTTCGGAACTCTCTTATGCCTCAAATAATTTTCCTAACACAGCCTAGATCGCGCTACGGTTTTCATAAGGCCGATCATTCGTCGTTGGAATCGTTATTTTTAGGCTAATGACCTGAGAAACCAAAGTTTTTCCCTGGATTCTCGCTTCGCTTCACTCACAACAACGCGCGGCGTTTGCGTTCTTACTTTAAATCGACCCTTGCGACGGTTAAAAGTATGACTTTTTCCGCTCCGTTTTTCTTTAGAACTTTCGCGCATTCGTTTGCGGTGGCGCCGGTCGTCGTAACGTCGTCTACCAAAACTATAGTTCTTCCTCGCGTCAGATCGGCGTATTTTTCAGAAACGCCGAATGATCCGCCGACATTTTTCAGTCTAGCGTTTCGCGATAGGCCTTCCTGTTGCGGAGTTCGTTTTTTCTTCCGCAAAATCCTCGGCTCGTAGGCGACTCCGGCGAGTTTTGCTATTTCGCGAGCAAGCAATTCCGATTGATTGTATTTTCGTTTCAGCCTCTTAAGAAAATGTATCGGAACGGGAACGACTAAATCGGCGTTTCTAATCGCCTCTTCGCCCGCTCGATACGTCCAAGTCGCAAGCTGCCGACAGAATCGCGTTGAATCTCCGTGTTTGAATCTAATTATCATATTTTTAGAAAAATCATCGTATTCAAACGCCGCGACGGCCTTGTCGAAACGCGGTTTCTCCTTCGCGCATCGTCCGCATATGAGATCGCTTTCGAATTCGAAAGGAGCGCCGCAGATTTTGCATTTCGGATCGGAGATCCATTTGATTTGTTTCCAGCATTCCGAGCATAGCCCTTCTGATTCGACGATTTGCCCGCAACTAACGCAGCTCGCGGGAAAGCAGAGGTCTTTTAGGTATAATAAAAGTCGATTTAACAAACGCCTACTCCGTTCCGGCAATAACCCCGCCGCCGAGAAGTTTATTTCCGTCGTAGAAAACGCAATGTTGTTCTTGAGCGACTCCGTATTCGGGGCCGCGTAACTCGACGCGATATTTTCCGCCCTCGGTTTTTGCGATTTTCGCCGGATTTTTCTTATTCGCGGATCGAATCTTTACCTCGCATTCGCCCAAAAATTCCTCGTTCAAGAATTTTACGTCTTTCAGAAAGATTTTTTCCGTTTTTACGCCGTTTTTATCGGATACGATCGCTCGATTTTGCTTTGCGTCTACGCCGTAAACAAAGAATGGTCCGCCGGAGAGGCCAAGTCCTTTTCGTTGACCTATCGTATAGTTGATCGTTCCCGAGTGTTTTCCAAGAACGTTTCCGAAAACGTCGACTATGTCTCCTTCCGCGTATGTTCTTGACGAGCGGCGTTTTATGAAAGAAACGTAATCGTCGTTCGAAAGAAAGCAGATATCTTGGCTTTCCGGCTGCTCCGCGACGCATATTTTAAATTGGCGAGCCAATTCCCGAGTCTGGGTTTTCGAAAACGCGCCTAAAGGAAATTCGGCGACTTTTAAAATCTCTCGATCGACGGCGTAAAGAAAATAACTCTGATCTTTCCTTAACTCTTCCGCTTGAAATAGTTCGACTCGCCCTTCGGTTTTTTTTATCTGAACGTAATGCCCCGTCGCTAAAATATCGGCGTTATATTTTTTGCGAAACTTATCGAGATATTTAAATTTCACGAATTGATTGCACATAACGCAAGGATTCGGAGTAATTCCGTTTTCATAGGACTCGACGAAGTAATCTTCGACGTATTTTTTGAAATCCGCTACGCAGTCCGCGACTTCGTGATCTATTTTGAGATGTTCGGCGACTTTTTGGGCGTTTTCGACGGCCGTTTGCGATTTTTCGGATTCAAACATCTTCAACGTACAGCCGATAACCTCGAATCCGCGTTCTTTCATAAGAGCGGCCGTCGTCGAGCTATCTACGCCTCCCGACATTCCGACTACGCATTTCATGATTTTCTCCAGTGGTGGGCCCGGTAGGACTCGAACCTACAACTACTCCGTTATGAGCGGAGGGCTCTAACCAATTGAACTACAGGCCCAAACAAAAGGATCGACGCGACATAAGATACGCGTTTGCGTTAATAAGTCAAGCCCGCCGGCTCGCGTTTTTTATAATGGATAGTTTTTAAACGGTTTTAATATAAACCTCTTGACTCGACGAACGGAGCGACGTATCTAAGCGCTTATGAGGAAGTTTTCAAGTCCGGCTAAATGGATTCTTTGCGGAGAGCATGCTGTCGTAAGAGGCGGCAAAGCCGTAGCTTTTCCTTTTCGCGATTATACGTGCTCTATTTTTGAGAGGCCGTCGTTTTTGAAATCGACTTCTTTAGGATCGTTATGGACGACGATCGTCTCGTTAATACAAATTGCGGCCGAGTTCCTCAACGTTACTCCTGAAAAGCTTCCGCGAAACGTCGTTGCGGAAAGCGATATTCCTATGAAAGCTGGGTTGGGAAGTTCCGCGGCGCTTTGCGCCAGCGTCGCTCGCTTGCTCCAACACTACGGACTTTGCGACGATCCGTTCGCGCTTGCTAAACGTCTTGAGAATAAATTTCACGGAAAAAGCAGCGGACTGGACGTTGCCGTCGCTCTTACGAACAAGCCCGTCGTTTTTCAAAAGAACCGAGCGACCAAGTTTCTAGAGCCGACTTTTTGGCCTTACATGATTTTAACTTACTCCGGCCAAAAATCCGCCACGTTCGACTGCGTTAAGGCGGTGAACGATCTATTTCTAAAAAATGAAAAATTGGCGTTTGAATTGGACGAGCGAATGAATCTTGCGTCCGATTTATGCGAAGAGGCGTTTAAAAGCGGAAATTTTAACAAACTAAAAGACGGCGTAAATTTAGCGAACGACGTTTTTCGCGGATGGGGATTATGCGATCCGAAGACGATCGCGCATATGGAAGAGCTTTTTTCAAACGGAGCCGTCGCCGTAAAACCAATCGGCTCGGGGTTAGGCGGTTATATTTTGAGCCTATGGGAAGAAAAGCCGAAAAAATACGTCGATATCGGCTTGACTTTGAAAGAACCTTAGCGATACTACCGTCGCTACAAATAGGGGAGCTATGGATAGAGAAGATTGGGGCGTAAAAAGAATTTGTTTGAGCTGCGGAGCGCGATTTTACGATTTTAACAAATCGCCGATAGTGTGTCCGAGTTGTTCGGCGATATTCGATCCCGAATATTTATTGAAAAGAAAAAGCAAAACTATTCAGGAAAAAAGCGAAGATTCCATAGACGACGTCGAGCAGCTTGACGACGAAGATTTAATTGACGATTCCGAAGAAGAATTGGACGAAGACGCCGAGGAGATTGTTCTAGGCGATGATAAAAACTAGCGTCGTTTCTCTGGCGACGCTTTTAACCGTCGCTTTGTTCGCCGCGCCCGCCAAAAAGAAGGAAGACGGAAAGCGATCGATAAAAGAAATCGTTCAAAACGAAGATTTCGAAGAAGAGCCGTCTATTTGGGACTCGGAACCGATAGAAATCGACGACGCTACGGTTCAGATTTTAGATAAAGTCAGCGGAAAAGTTTACAGAGAAAAAATAAAGCTAAATCAGCCTAAAGTTTTCGGATCAATAGAATTAACGCTGAAAAGATGCTTTAAAAACAGCCCCGAAGACGATAAAGAAATCGCGGCTTTTATCGAGATAAAAGAAAACGAAAGGACTATCTTCGCTAATTGGCTTTTCGCCTCTTCGCCTTCGATTAATCTTTTTTCACATCCGCTCTACGACGTTAGGGTGGAGTTTTAGATCTAGGTTATTCTGAACAGAGAGGGATACTTATACGAACCCTCGCGGCGCAATCTAACAAGGGCGAATATCGCCCCTACAATTCGCGTCGACAGCGGAGAAAAAACGTCGACGTTTTTTCTTTTCGTCGCCCTAAATCGAAGGTATTCTTTCTTTTACATCATTCTGAGCGTAGCGAAGAATCCATGCGATGAATAAGCTTAAAAACCGCGTGGATCCTTCGGCCGTAAGCGGCCTCTAGGATGACGTAAATGGAGCATAAGGGTAGACAGACCCTGCTCCTACATTATCCGTAGCGCTCGTTTTTTTGTAAAAGCGGAGTTAGCTGACCAAAAATCAGTAAGGGCATATGATCACTCGCCTCTACAATCTGCGATGTAAATAGGAAGAAAGCAGGCTAACCATGCCGACTCCTTAAATTATACGCTACGTTGGCTTCGCTTCGTTTTCCCATCAACAAACGCCGCGTTAATTCTATTGAAAACATACCGGCTTTCTAAGATAATGACTCGTTTTCCAGAGGAGATCATGAGCATTTATAGGACGCATAATTGCGGAGAGTTGAGACGCTCCGACGTAGGCGAAGTCGTAAAATTATCAGGCTGGGTCAATAAGAAGCGGGATCACGGGAGTCTTTTGTTCGTCGATCTACGAGATCATTACGGCATTACGCAATGCGTCGTTGATTCAAGCGCCGAGATTTTCGGCGAAGTTGAAAAAATCCGCTGCGAATGTATCGTCACAATCGAAGGAAACGTCGTCGAAAGAACGGCCGACACTATAAATCGCGAAAATCCAACCGGAGAGGTTGAAATACGGATACAAAAATTCACGGTTCTCTCTTACGTCGAAAATCTTCCTATGACGGTCGGCGCGGTTTCGGATTTATCGGAAGAAACGCGTTTAAAATACAGATTCTTGGATTTAAGAAGGGAGCAAACTCATAAAAATATCGTTTTGCGGTCGGAAATAATTTCTAGCATTCGCGAAAAAATGAGAAAATCGGGATTTCTAGAGATAAACACGCCGATTTTAACCTCTAGTTCGCCGGAAGGCGCCCGCGATTTCTTGGTGCCGAGCAGGCTGCATCCAGGACAGTTTTACGCTCTGCCGCAAGCTCCGCAGCAGTTTAAACAGCTGCTTATGGTCGCCGGATTCGACAAATACTTTCAGATCGCGCCTTGTTTTCGCGACGAAGACAGTCGAGCGGATCGATCGCCTGGAGAATTTTATCAGCTAGACTTCGAGATGTCGTTTGTCGAACAAGAAGATGTGTTTAACGCGATCGAACCTGTTATTTACGAGATTTTTAAAGAGTTTTCAAAAAAGTCCGTTTCGCCGTATCCGTTCAAAAGAATTGCTTACAGAGATTCCATGCTGCGATATGGAAGCGACAAGCCGGATTTGCGAAACCCTCTTGTTATAGAAAACGTAGGCGACATATTCGTCGACTCCGACTTCGCGGTTTTTGCGGAAGCGGTCAAGAACGGCTCGGTCGTTAGAGCGATCGCGGTAAAAGACGCGGACAAGCGTCCTCGCAGCTTTTTCGACAAATTAAACGACTGGGCGAAGGAAAACGAAATGCCAGGCTTAGGATACGTCGTTTTTTCCGGCGGCGAAACCAGAGGGCCTATCGCGAAATTTCTGAGTCCAGAGCAGTTGAAAAAGTTAAAAGATCGCGTCAATTTAGAATCAGACGGAGTCGTGTTTTTCGTCTGCGCGATTGAAAAAACGGCGAATAAACTGGCGGGATTGGTCAGACAGAAGCTTGGAACCGATCTAAACCTATGCTCCGGCGGCTTCGAGCTTTGCTGGATCGTCGATTACCCTATGTACGAACTTAACGAAGAAACGGGAAAGATAGAATTCTCGCACAATCCGTTCTCTATGCCGCAAGGCGGAATGGAAGCGTTGGAAACTATGGATCCATTGAAAATCAAGGCGTATCAGTATGATATCGTTTGCAACGGAGTCGAGCTTTCAAGCGGCGCCATTAGAAACCATCTGCCGGATTTAATGATCAAGGCTTTTGCGATAGCGGGATACGACGAGCAAACCGTAAAAGAAAAGTTCAAGGGAATGTTCAACGCGTTTCAATACGGAGCGCCGCCGCACGGAGGATGCGCGCCAGGCGTAGACAGAATGGTCATGTTGATAGCCGAAGAACCAAACATTCGCGAAGTCATTGCTTTTCCTCTGAATCAAAAGGCGCAAGATTTAATGATGAACGCGCCTTCAAACGTAAGCGAAAGTCAATTAAAAGAACTTCATATAAAGCTTGATTTACAGCCAAAATTTACACTAAAATAATTCAGAGGTTAGTCCCATGAAAAAAATTCTGCTGTCAATCGTCGCGGTGTGTCATTTCTTTAGCGCCGATTGCGCGAAGCTTAAAATTACCTGCCGATCCAAAGGCATGGAGCTTACTTTATTAAAAGAAGCGATAAATGACTGGATAAAAACTACCGGCGGACAACATGAAGTCGAGATCGTTACGCTTCCTCACGCCAGCAACGAATGTTTTGCGTTATATCAGCAGTGGCTGAGCGCGGAGTCTTTCGACGTTGACGTTCTGTTGGTAGATTATGTTTGGGTCGGCATTTTCTCCAATTATCTTGTCGACTTAAGCGAAGCTTACGAACCTGGCGAAATAGATGAAATAGACATAGACGATTGTTTCGATTCGGTCGTAGCGAGCATATACAGCGATGGAAAATTGCTCGCGCTGCCGATGTATACGGACGCGGGAGTCATCTTTTATCGTCAAGATCTATTGAACAAATACGATCGGTCTGTTCCGACGACGTGGGAAGAATTATATGAAACCGCAAAATACGTTCAAAATGAAGAGCGTAAAGATCCAGAGAAGAAAAACAAGTTTTACGGCTTCGTTTTCCAAGCCAAAGCGTTTGAAATACTGACTTGCAATTTCTTAGAATTCGTCGATTCTTTCGGCGGAGCAATCGTTAAAGACGGAGAAGCGGCCGTAAATTCCGAAGCCGCTGTCGACGCTACGATGTTTATCATCAAGTGTCTGAATAATATTACAAACAAGAGCGTTTTGAACTACTCGGAAGAAGACGCTCGAGGAGCGTTCCAGTCTGGAAACGCCGTATTTATGAGAAGTTGGCCTTATTCGTGGGCATTGTTAAACGATCCGTCGACCGTGGTCGCGGGAAAAGTCGGCGTAATGGCTATTCCTCCTAGAGCAAAGGAAGGAAAACCTAGCGGTTCTTCCGGCGGTTGGTGTATGGCTATTTCAAAATACTCCAAAAATAAAAAAGTCGCCGCCAGCTTGATAAAATTCCTGACGAGCAAAAATCAGCAGCGTTTGCGAGCAAAATATTCATATTCGCCGACGTATAAGAGCTTGTATAAAGATCGCGAGGTCTTGAAAAGTTGTCCGTTCTTAGCCCAAATCTACGATTCGCTGGAAAACGCCGTCGCGAGGCCTTCCGCAGACTTCGGGAAAAATTATCCTAGAGCTAGCTCGGAGATTTACAACGTCGTAAACGGCATTCTTACCAACAGCATAGAAGACGACAATATGACGGAAGCCCACGTAAAAAAACTGTTGGATCGACTTAACAAAAAGCTTAATTCCCTTTTAAAAAAGACTAACGGCGAAACAAAGCCGGAAAAGGAAGAGGGCGAGAGTTTTTGGACAAAAATAAAAAAATTTTTAGGTTTTGAAGATGAAGCTGGGACCGATAAAAAAGAAGGTTAAGAAGTCGAACTTATCGAACTGGCTGTTTCTCGCGCCGTGTTTGATCGCTTTGGCCGCATGCGCCGGATGGCCGCTGCTGCGAACCGTGTATTTTAGCTTTACCGATGCGACGTTAGATAATCTTCGCGACGCAAATTTTATCGGAATCGAAAATTTCGCAAGCTTGGCGAGGGATCAAGACTGGTGGAAAGCCGTTTTAAACACTTTTATTTTAACTATCGTCTCCGTGCCGCTAGAAACTGTTCTCGGAATGATAATCGCGCTAATTCTTCACAGAAATTTCAAAGGTCGCGGGTGGATGCGAGCGATCGTTCTGGTTCCTTGGACAATTCCTACTATTGTTTCCGCTCGCATGTGGGCTTGGATGTTGAACGACGCGTATGGAATCATTAACGAGATTCTTTTGAGAGCGCATATCATAACGGCTCCTATTCCATGGATCGCGTCCAGCAGTTTGAGCTTGATCTCGATGATCCTTGTCGACGTTTGGAAAACGACTCCATACATGGCCTTGCTGTTGCTCGCCGGACTGCAATCGCTGCCGCAGGATTGTTTCGAAGCGGCGGAAGTCGACGGCGTGCCTTTTACAAGGTCGTTGAGAAAAATCATTCTTCCGCTTATGAAGCCGACGATAATCGTAGCGATGATCTTTAGAGCCTTAGACGCGGTGAGAATTTTCGATTTAGTCTACATTCTCAGCAGCGGAAACAGCGCGAACGCGACTATGTCGGTTTTCGCTCGCAAACATCTCGTAGATTACGCCGACGTAGGCTTCGGTTCCGCCGCCGCCACCGCCCTACTGTTCTTCGTCGCATTCATGAGCATTATCTACGCCCCGATGAATAGAAGGAAATTACAAAGCCTGGATTAGGCTTTGGTTGCCGCTCGCTCCTCCTATCGCCTATGCTTCTTCCTCGGTCGTTTCAGATTGCTCCGTTATTTCAATATCTCCGTCCCTTATGGCTTGCAAAATTATATCCATTTTTTCCCATTCTTCCGTTTTATTTTTCGCGTATCCGTGTACTTTGGAAAGAATGAGAGAAGCCATTCCGCTTATAGAAGTCATGAAACTCGCGACTTTTTCATTTCCGATTAGACTGGCGGGTATCATAGGTATCACCACGCAGGCCAGCATGCCTAGTTGACTTAACGGATCGCCAAACGCTTCGACAAATCTCCACCATTTATATGATAATTTGCTTTGCCTAAGCTCGCCGTTCATTATTCGATGAACCAATTTTCTATGTTGATCTGGAGTAATATTATACAAAAGTTGCGATAATTGATTATTGACTAAAGCGACGCCGTTTTCCGTTACGCCGGAAATTGCGTCTATTCCAGAAAACATTCCAGGACTCATCGCAGGCCTTTCCATTGAAGCGTCTAAAGGTCTTTCCATTGCGACTGCGCCGTTAAAAAAACATGCGAATAGGCATGCGATTATCATTTTCATTTCGCGCCTCCAAGAGTTGTTTTCTCGGCATATTATCTCAACAAAAAATTACTTTTTTATTAAAAATAATAAAAAAATAAATATTTTTTATGGAAGAAAAATGTTGATTTTTTGTTAAAAATCTATATTTTGTTTGGTAATTTAGATAAGAAAAATTAAAATGAATTTACTAAAATATTTCACGGCGATAATGGCCGCAATTTTTTTGAACGACGTCCGCGCGACTAGATCTCTTCCAAATTTACCGATCTATCCAAGATCTGCGGTCAGTCAAATTGAAAAAATTAGAGATTGGGATCAGATAAATGAATATGTCGTTGATTTGCTTGCTTCGCCATACAAGAACGCGACGATTTGTTTGGATATCGACGAGACTTTAATGAATAGCTTAGCGGCTCTTAAGGCTCCTAAATTAATGGAGGAACGAATTCCAGAAATAATTGAAGGATGGCGCGCGAAGTTTTCTATTTTTGCCCTTACCGCAAGGATAAACGCAGCCGCGGGAATTACTAGAGACAATATGGACGCGTTGGGAATTCGCTTTCCTTCGCCGTTTTTATGGCAAAATTATCAGCATTTTAAGGACGCTTCTTGCGGAGATATCTGCGATTTTGAACGCGGAATTCTCTACGCGCGTTACGTCCGACGCTGCAGTTTGCAAAAAGCCTTTGAAATACGCGACGCAGGAGAATTATCTATAGATAAGCTGCGAGAACTAAGCGGCGTTTCGGTAGAATATGAAGAGGCGCCGTCCTACGGAAGAATGTACAAACGACAAAAGAGCATAACTATCGACGGACTTACTCTTAATACTGCGGCAAACCTAGGAAGATCGCTGGATCCAAATCAATTTGTTATATGCGAGCTAACTAAAGCTCAAGTTTTACAAAGGGCTATAACGACGGGATTACTGCCTAAACCTGATATTTTTGTTTTCATAGACGACCAAGCGCCGAATCTGAAAAATTTTGAAAGCGTATGCCAACGATTCAATATTCCGTGTTTATTGATACAATATGTTTCGTAGGAGTCTCTCCTTCTCCTCCTATGATGACGAAAGGGGGCATGTTGCTTTTTCGTCGTCCTTTTCCTTTTTCTCGCCATCCTGAGCGAAGCGAGGATCCAGACGGCGAGTACGCATGAAAATCGTTTGGATCCTT
>JAISHN010000033.1 GCA_031262635.1 Holosporaceae bacterium | reverse complement strand
GAAATTTTAACGTTGGACTGACCGTCGCCGTCGCGACGTTCATCATTACTTGGATTCTCAACCGCTTCGATCTAATCGGCGGCGGGGACGTAAAGCTGCTGTTTCCTACGATCTTGCTTTGCGAAAACAATTTATCGGCTTTTTGGTTTGGTTTGTCTTTCGGCGGCGGGGCGCTAGCTCTCGTCTATTTGTTTTTCGGACGGCGAATCATTTTGATACGCCGCAATTTAGCGCGTCGTCTGCGGATTCTCCATAAAAGGCCAATCGTCTCTAAGTTATTAAGAATAATTTTACTTTCATTGAGTAGAGTCGACGGAAGAATCGCGACGTTAAGGAAAGGTAAGTTCGATCCAATGAAACAGGAGATACCGTATGGCGCGGCGATAGCTTGCGGGGGTTTTTACGCGATTTTTGAAAATCTTGCGGTTA
Organism: Holosporaceae bacterium; assembly: GCA_031262635.1. Classification (GTDB taxonomy): domain Bacteria; phylum Pseudomonadota; class Alphaproteobacteria; order UBA3830; family UBA3830; genus JAIRMQ01. The sequence continues at coordinate 9,418 of JAISHN010000033.1, read as the reverse complement.
GGTGACGTATGAAAGGTAAAAAAGACTTTATCCCTATGGCGATAGCCGCGGCGATAGCTTTAGCGGTCACCATATTCGTAAGGTCTCTTCTTCCAACCGGCGGAGGGGATCAAAAAGTTAAAAAACAAGAGGTAAAAAAAGAAATCGCCATGCCGGATATTCCGCTGATGGTGAAGGAATCGACTAGAAAAAAAGAAGACTTTATTTTGATCGTATCAAAAGACATTAAAAGAGAAGCGAGAATAACGCTCGATTACGTAACCTGGAAAAAATGGCCTCGCGACGCGATGCAGCCTTATTTTATCGCTAAAGACGCTCAAGGAACTGCGTTAAACAACGGAGCGGATTACGACAACGCGTTGAAAATGTGGGCGGCTTCCGATATTCCCGCCGGCGTTCCTATGACTTTGCGTATGCTTACGAATATCGATCCTATGAAAAGAAAGGAGGAAGAAAAGAAAAAAAGGGCGGAAGCGGAGAGGAAGAAAAGAGAGGAAGAAGCAAAGCTAAGAAAAAAGGAAGAGGAGGATTTTCTTAAAAAAGGAATGCGAGCGCTTACGTTTCCGGTTGATCCAAAATCCGCGAATTTCGCAGGCGCGTTGCGGCCTGGGACTTTAGTGGACGTTCTCGTTATGCAGCAAACGGGAAACTCTATGAAAGCATATAAATATAAGGCGTTAAAAATATTAGCGGTCGACGGACTTACCGGATTAGAAAAAAAAGACGCGAAAGTTGTGAACAATACTTCTTTGCTCGGCGGATTAGGAGCGGCGGTCGCGGCGGCGAGCGATCGTATATTGCTTCCTAAAAACGTAACGCTTGAAATGAAAGAAGAAAGAATAGAGGAAATGCTAAAACGCGTCGGCAACAACGGAGTCATCGTGCTGCCGAGAAGCGAGAAAGAGAAAGACGACGAAGGAACCGTAGAAGAAATCGAAGGAGTTGAAGAAGATCGCGTAAGGGAGTCTTTGTTTCAGAATATCGTAAACATGAATCGCATAAAAGCCGCTGAAGCTCTGCAAGCGGCTAAGAAGAAAGAGGAGGAAGAAAAAGAAGCGGCAAGAAAGAAAAAGGAAGAGGAAGAGGCCGCGGCTGCGAAGAAAAAAGAGGAAGAGGAAGCCGCCGCTAAAAAAAAGGCGGAGGAAGAAGAGGCGGCTCAAAGGAAAGAAGAGGAAGAAGAGAAGAAAAAAGCCGAAGAGGAAAAAGCGCGTAAAGAGGCGGAAGAGAAAAATTTAACGATGCTGCTGAACAATATGAATTCTATAGGAAAAAGAAGAGACGCGGCTTTAATGAAAGCTGAGTTCGATAAAAAAGGAAAAACCGGAGAAGGCGAGAAAAACGCCAATGAAATCAGCAAATACGAGATCGTAAGCGGAAGAATTATCGGAAAAGAAGAGGATCAGCCTAAAACTCAACAAAAGTTGGTCGTTATACACCGAAAGTTAACTTCCGCCGCGGTACAATTTGACGAAAACGGAAAGAAAATAGAAGGAGAAACCAATAAAACGCCGACAACGGACGGCAAGTAGTTTTTGGAGAGCGCGGTATGAAGAAGTATGTTGTTTTTTTAGTCGGTTTTGCTTTTTTAGCTAACTTTATCTATTGCGAAAGCGTCTGCGCCGCGAAAACGTCGGCGATCGAAGACGACGAATTGGAAGATGAAGACGACGACGAAGAGGCGGAAGAAAAAAAGGTTGAAAAGAAGGACGTAAAAAAAGCTAGGCCAAAACCTAAACAACTTGGGAAACCGGCGGCTAATTCTAGTTCTCCAAAAACTGAATCCTCGACGACTCAGGTAAAAAAAATTGAAACAAATTCAACTCCCGACAAGACCATAAGCTCTAATGGAGCGGAGGTGAAAGAAATCGAAGTCAATTCTGTGAATTTTATAAAATTAAGCGAGAAAGCAAACGAGATATTTATTCCTAATCCAACCGTGGCGGATATAGACATGTTAAGCGACAGCTCGCTATATCTGACCGGACTAGCTCCAGGCGTTACTTTTCTCGTAGCTCACAATAAGCGGGGAAAAATTATTGCGGATTATCAAATTCGCGTAACATATCCTTTGAGAGAAATTAAAAAAGCCCTCGCGGGGATGTATCCCGAAACCGACGTTGAAATAGTTTCGGTGGATAATTCCGTAGTTTTAAAAGGAAAAGTTCCGTCGCCGGAAGCTGCCGCCGATATTCAAGATATCGTGGGGCGTTTTGTCGAATCTTCGAAAATTATCAATAAATTATCGATCGAAACGGCGACGCAGGTCATGCTTAAAGTAAAAATAGCGGAGGTTTCTAGATCATTAACAAAAAGCCTAGCGATTAACTGGAGAGCTCTTTCGCCTGGAGATAGCGCCAGCGGAATGCACTATGGATTTATGACTGGAAATCCAGGCGCTTTTCCTACGTTTACGAAAGACGCGGCGCCGATAGATATCGCTAAGGATATTAATGAAAAGACTTTTGCAAGCACAGTTTCAGGAGGCCGTTGGTTAGCTCACACCGGAGGACATAACGGACTGTCCGCATTGATAGACGCTATTGCGACCGAGTCTTTCGCCTCAGTTCTAGCCGAGCCGACCTTGATCGCTCTTTCTGGGAAAACGGCTACCTTCAACGTAGGAGGCGAAGTAAGTTATACCGTAAAGCAATCCGGCACCGATTCTAATACTACGGAATTTAAACAATGGGGAACGTCTATAGAGTTTACTCCTATCGTTTTATCCGAGGACAGGATTAACATTACGATAAAACCTTCCGTTAGCACAATTGGAGAAAAAAATAACGAAGGCGTTCCGTCTTTGAACACCAAAGACGCGTCGACTACGGTAGAGCTAGGAAGCGGGCAAAGCATGGCTATCGCGGGTTTGTTGCAAACGACTAAGGATACGGCTTCAAGCGAAACGCCGTTACTAGCGGATATACCTTTAATCGGATCTTTGTTTCGGGATTCAAAAGTTGGTTCTAAAGAAACGGAGTTAGTTATAATCGTTACGCCTTACATTGTAAAACCGTCGTCTAGGCAACTGAAAACGCCGGTTGAGATGGTTCCGAAAATGTATTCTCCATTAGAGTCGATTTTAACTCGAAAATTTCACAAAAATGTTAAGCAGGGACAAAGCGCGGGATTTTCAATTATGTAGTTTGAAGGTTTTTGAGAATGTTAAGGGGTTTTATAATGAAATCGTCGTTTTTTGCGATAACTAACGCGTTAATTTCTCTCGTTTTTCTTGTCGGATGCGAGAAGCGACATAAAGCGGAAGACGGATACGCTCCAGAAATAATAGAAATTGAAGCTAAAGAGACGAAAATAGTCAATTTTTTCGATAGCTCGTCTGATTTCAACGTAGATCCGACGGTTTTAGAAGCCATGAACAAGCTTTTGAGCGACGCTCGAGCTAATGGCATTGGAAATGTCGGCCTTATGTTGGTCTCTGATAAGCCGATTCCGGTAGAAACGCAGAAACGAGCTAAGAAACGCGTCTATAGTTTAATGAATAAAAACGGATTTCCAGAGAGCCGAATCGTGGATTCTGGCGCGTGCGTTTATAAAGAAGCGAAAACCGGCTTTAGAATCGATATTTTAAAGTACGATCTGAAGAGACCGGATTGCGGTTTTTGGTCAGAGTACATCGGCGATGTGGACACAAGTAAGCCTTTGCCGAAATACGGCGCGGCCGAGGCGTATAACATGGCTGAAATGATAGCGAATGAAGCCGATCTTGTTTCTCCTAGAAAATACAAAGGGCAGGAAGTTAACGCCGCTATTTCTTCCACTGGAGGAAGTAGCTCTGGCGGCGGAAGTAGCGGAGGCGGTGGCGGAAGTAGTAGCGGAAGCGGCGGCGCGTCGTCTTAATAGATTTTGGAGCAAATTAAAAGGAAAGCGATACTATGGCGGAACTTCAATCGGATTTACCTCACAACCTCATGGCTTTCGTTCTTGATCCGATGTCGGAGCAAACGATAAAAGCCGCTATAAAAGGTCTAACCATGGCTTTTTCCGAAGTCGAACAAGGCGGGATTGCGGAAACAGTAAACTTTCTGAAAAATAACAGAACGCCAAAGATATTGATCATAGATCTTTCAGAATCCGACTTGCCGTTGGGAGATATCGCTAAGATAAGGGAATTTTGCGCTCCAAACGTGGCGATTATAGCTATCGGAAGCAGAAACGACGTAGGTTTATTCCGCGATTTAAAGTCCGTCGGAGTTTCAGATTATCTGATAAAACCTCTTAATAATCCGCTGCTGTTGCAACGCGCTATAGAGATCGCTAACGGAGTCAATAAAGAGTACGTTGAAAAAGTCGGAAAGGTAATTTACTTCGTCAGCTCGGTAGGAGGCGCCGGAGCGACGACGGTAGCGGCCAACATAGGTTGGATCCTCTCGAATCGTCACTTTAGACGAACGGGAATTTTGGATATGGATTTTCTGTACGGAACTCTTAATCTCATGCTCGATATTAAAGTGGACAACGCTTATCTGGATATTATGGAGTCGGCGGAAAAAGTAGACGACTACTTTCTAGAGACAATTTTTAAAAAGTATGATCAAAGACTGTACTACTTAGGCGGGTTGGTCGACTTATTAAGAGGCGTAAACGCGCATACCGAAGCGTTCGAAGCCTTGATCAATTCAATAAGAAGACAGTTTAACTACGTATTGATCGATTCGCAACGCGATCTGAGTAAGATCAATAAGATATGTATAAAAAAATCCGACAGCTTCGTAGTTATGGTCGAAATGAGCGTCGCGTCCGCGCAAAATACCGTTCGGATGCTAGAATTTCTCGAAAGCGATCAACCTGGAAAAAGAATATGGCTAGTCGCCAATAAAATCGGATTATCCGCCGCGGGGGCTTTGGCAAAAGAATCGTTTGAAAAAATTATAAACAGAAAAATCGACTGCGTCATACCTCTAGACGAATCGCTCGCTCTTGCGGCGGCAAATATAGGGCAGCCGCTCGTCATGTCCGGCGGTCCGTTAACCGAGGTGCTTGAAAATTTAGCCGACAATTTAGTCGGAAAAATAGATAATCAAAAAGTTGAACAAGCCTCTGAAAACGAGCCGATGTTCTCCGCTGATAAAATCAGAAGAATATACTTCGATATATGCGACAAAATTATATCGAAATTTAAAATATAGGCGAGAATCATGGCTGAAGATCAAGCTCAAAACAAAGAAGCTAACGAGATCGCCGAAGAATCTCCGTCTTTGACGGTGTTCAGAAAAGAAGCGCACGACACCATGCTCAGTCGAATCAACTTGGCTTCGGCTTTCAAGTTGACTCCCGAAGAGCTGCGAGCCGAAATCGAAAGCTTCGTGTTCGATTTTGCTCAGGAAAGACGCGCTCAGGTCACAAAACGAGAACAAATCTCGGTTGCTCGAGAGTTAGTCGACGATATGATCGGTCTTGGGCCGCTTGAAATATTGCTCGACGACGACTCGATATCTGATATCGTAGTAAACGGCCCTCATCAAATATATATCGAGCGAGGAGGGTTAATGGAGCTAGCCTCCATAAGATTCCGAGACGACGCGCACTTGTTGCAGATCGCTCAAAGAATCGCGAACCGCGTTGGAAGACGCGTCGACACGTCGAGCCCGCTTTGCGACGCGCGTTTGCCGGACGGAAGCCGAGTAAACATTGTCGTTCCGCCTATCGCTCTAGACGGAGCCTCTATCTCAATTCGTAAATTCTCCAAGAAAGCTCTGGACTTAAACGCGCTGGCTAAATTTGGCGCTCTTACCGAAGAAATGGTCGTGGTTTTGCAGGTAGCGTCTACTTGCGGTTTGAATATTATCATTTCCGGCGGAACCGGTTCTGGAAAGACGACGCTGCTGAACGCGATGTCTCAGCTAATACCTAACAGCGAGCGTATCGTAACGTGCGAAGACGCCGCCGAGCTAAAACTTCAACAGCCGCACGTAGTCAGATTGGAGAGCCGTCCGCCGAACATCGAAGGAAAAGGAGAAATCACAATCCGCGATCTCGTTAAAAACGCTCTTCGTATGCGTCCAGACAGAATAGTCGTCGGAGAGGTTCGAGGCGAGGAATGCGTCGACATGTTGCAGGCTATGAACACGGGTCACGACGGCTCTATGTCGACAATTCACGCAAACAAAGCTAAAGAAGCCTTCGTTCGTATGGAAAACATGGTCGCGATGTCGGGATTTAAGCTTCCTAGCGAAGTCGTAAGAGCGCAGATCGCCGGAGCGGTGAATATTATCGTTCAAACAGAGCGTTTACACGACGGTTCGAGAAAAATCACCGAAATCGTCGAGATTATGGGGGTAAGCGAAAGAGGAGAAATAGAATATCAACATTTGTTTAAGTTTCTTCCTATGGGAGCGACGGAAGATCATAAAATTTTTGGAAAATTCGAAGCTTGCGTCGATCAGCCTATGTTTTTGGAAAAAGCCATAACTTACGGTTTGGATAAGAAACTGCTTGCAGCCATGAAAACGGCGATAGAAAAAGGAGGGAGGGAATCTCGCGATGACTCAATTTACTAGTTTTCTAGTCCTTTTTATAACGGCGTTCGCTTGCTTCTTTGGTTCGTATAAATTTTTCCGTCGTTCTGACGACAACGACGAATATGAAGAAAAACTTGAGAAAAAAATTAACGAGATATCCGTTCAGCAAGAAAAGCTTTTGGAAAATATTGGCGCTAGTAAGATATCGACCTTTACGAAAGCGAGCAAAAGAGATAGCGAAACCGCCGTTTCCGAATCAGTAGAGGAAGTTGGCGGCAATATCCAACTGCTCATGAAAAAAGCCGGCATAACGGATATGACGGTGAAAAATTTCACTATTTCTTGCACAATCGGCGGATTTTTATTAACCGCTATACTTATTCATTTTAACTTTTTACATCCCGTGTTGGCGATTCCAGTCGGCATGTTTGTCGGAGCTTATCTTGCGTACAACATATTGGCGGCGCAGTCCGCTAGTAGAAAGATGCAGTTTTTGCGGTTGTTTCCAGACGCGATAGACATGATGGTTAGAGGCGTTAAGGCCGGTCTGAACGTCGGAAGAATTATAAAATTAGTTAGCATAGAGTCAAAAGAACCGATTGCCGGCGAGTTTGCGACTATTAGTCAGAAGTTCGATCTTGGAATCGAACCTGAAAAAGTCTTAGTAGAAGCGGCGGAAAAAATAGACATAGAAGAATTCCGATTTCTCGTAGTCGCGCTTGTATTACAGATGGAAAACGGCGGAGTTTTAGTTGAAATCTTGCAAAATCTTTCTGGAATCGTCAGAAAAAGACTAGAATTAGGGTTAAAGCTGAAAGCGTTATCCGCCGAAGCGAGAATGTCCGCGATAGTCATTAGCGCGTTGCCCTTCGTCTTCGCCGGAATTATGCTTTTAGTTAATCCCGATCATTTGAAAGAACTTACCGCGCCTGGAATGGGACAGAATCTGCTAAGGATAGGCATTACGCTGTTTAGCATAGGCGCGTTCATGATGATAAAGGCGTCAAAGATAAAGGTGTAAATATGACGGCGGACATAATTTGCTTTTTCGTAGCTTTGCTAGTCTTTTATAAAACGTTGCCCTACTCGCGACGCTTGACGCTCACAATGATAAGCGATTTTATAATGGCAAAAAGAATGAGAAGAACGTCAAGCTCTAACGTAAGCGGAAGAGTAAAAAACGTCGAAGAAGAAAAAGAAGACGCAGGTTTAAGCGTTAGAGGACCGACGTTTGGAGCAAACGAATTATTCAACTTTATAGCCGAGAAAAACAAAGGATTAATCGAGGAAATGCAACAGCTTCTGCAAAAAGCGGGAATAAGACATAAAAACGCGTTATTAGATTTTATGAAGCAAAAGGCCATCGCGAGCATAGCGTTGTTCATTTTCGCCCTGCTTTACTTAGTTACGGAAAACATTAGCTTGCCTTTTGGAATAAGCGTTCCGATAATAATGATAGGATCGGTAGTCGGCGGACATATGCTGACGAATATGTATATGCGGCAAACTGCGAACAAGAGAAAAGACGCGATCGAACATGGAGTTCCAGATCTCGTCGATTTAATGGTCATTTGCTCGGAATCGGGATTGGATTTAAATAGATCTATCAGAAGAATTGCGAGAGAGCTAAGAACGTCGAATCCAGTGTTAGCCGACGAACTCAGCTTAACCTCTATCGAGCTGGAAATGATTCCAGATCATAAACTGGTTTTTCAGAACCTAGAAGATAGAACGGATTGCATGGAGATAAAAACATTTTCAAAAACGCTTAGCCAATCTATAGAATACGGCTCTTCTTTGAGCGTCTCCCTAAGAGATCTGGCTCTTGAATCAAGACAGAAAAGAATGATTAACGCGGAGACGAAAGCGGCGCAAGCTCCCGCGCTGCTCACGCTGCCTATGATGCTATTTATCATGCCGTGTTTGTTCATCGTTATGCTAGGGCCGCTTATCATATCGGTGGTTAGAGATTTTGGCGGGAAGTAGTTGCGTTTTGTCATAAAACGAAGCTAAAAAGCCGTAAAAACGCGGCGCAACGCATTGATTTTAACTAAAATTAAATATTTTTATGGGATAATTGTCAATATGATTGGACTAATTATGCCGTCGCTAGAAATGAAATCGCGCGTTAAGAAAATCGCAAAGAAAACATGGCGGACGCTTAAAGTTTTTTCTAAGAACGTTCGTCGTGTTTTTACGCTATTAACCGCGTTTATCGGAATTTTTGGAATCTGCGGGAACGTTTCGGCGATCGACGGCGACGATATGGACTTTGATCTAGAATTAGAAGGACTTGACGACTTCGCGGACGAGAGCGTGGCGACAAGCCCTACGCAGTCGGCCGCGCAATCGTCGTATCAGGGACAATATGCAAATCCGACGACTGGAACTTCTTCAAACGGCTCGCTTCAAGGGTATAACGCCAATCAGACGGTTGGAAACTCTATGGGCGCGCAGTATTCGGCTCAGCAATCTACGACAAACTCTCAATTTGCTTCAAACGCTCAATATGGCGACGACGATTTTGGGCTTGAAGGCATAGAAGATTTTGATAGCGATGGAGAAACGACGTCTGGAAATTTTAACGCTTCTTTTGGGCAGAATTCAGGAACGTATTACGGTAATCAAACGACAGGGAGTCTGGGTAATCAATATCAAGGACAGTATGCGAACCAAACGCCTGGAACCTCCGCGAATGGTATGCTTCAAGGATATAATGCGAGTCAAACTGCCGGAACTTATGCGAACGGTCAATACCAAACTCAGACAACGGGAGCTTACGGCGGCGCTCAATATCAGCAGGGGCAAAGCGGCCTGGGTCAATCGCTTGGAACTTTAGCGAATGGTTTACTCCAGGGTAATTCTGTAAATCAAGCGATAGGGAATCAATATCAACAAGGACAGAGCGGCTTAGGTCAATCGCTTGGAACTTTAGCGAATGG
>JAISHN010000003.1 GCA_031262635.1 Holosporaceae bacterium | reverse complement strand
CCAGCATCCTCCTCGCCAACGTCTCCGATATCAACCCTTTGTTCGTCATCGTCTATTCCCTCCATTCTTAGTTAGTTAACTTAACCAAAAATGTAACGAATTACTTGACTTCTACAGCAATTCCTACTTCCATCTTAAATGGTAGACTTCCTGCTGGCCGAAGCTTTTCGCTAGCGAGATTACGCCGACGTATTCGGTCGAGTATCTTTCGTAGTATTTCAAGCCTTTTTGGATAAATTCGTTGCGTTCGTCGCTGGTTTCGCCGTATAGAAGCGCGACGAATTGCTGCGTCGCGTAGACTTGTCCGACGGCGGTGACCGGCTCGAGTCTCGCGGCTCTGTTGATGTGTCCGCCGTAGAAGTTCATTTTCTTAATAAACGGGTCTTGCGCGACAAACACCGGCCCCGAATGCAAAGATATTCTCGCTCTGATCGGATTTGGAAATTCGGGATATTTCTTTCCTAGGGTTTCAATTACGTCGCAATATCTTAGTCCAAAATCCGCGATTTTGACGGCGTTGTCGGCGACGGCGAACACCGCGTCTCCCCAAGTGTTCAGAGACTCTAGCGAAACCCCGATTTTCTCTATGGCTCCGTTGAGTTTCTCAAGAAAATCGAGAAACGACGGAATATGCTCGTCCTGCAGCTTGCTGTAGCCGGACAAATCCGAGAACATCATCGATTTTATGACTCGATCCGGCGATTTGGATATGAACGGGTCGAAGGTTAGCGAAAATTTTTGCGGTTGCGCGAGAGACAGGTCTATTTTATCCGTATTGCCGCCGTTGTCGCTTAGCTCGTCGAGATCTATCAGATGAAGCGCGCTAATATCCGTCCATCTGTCTATGAAATCGGCCGGTCCCCCTGGGATCGCGTCGGTTCTAGAGTGCCAAACGGCCATCAAATGCGGTTCCGTCGTCAAGAATTTCCCCCGCATAACGGCGCTTCCATGCATAATGTGGTTGGAAAATCTGTAGAGCATATCGTGGCCGAGGAATTTATCTTCGCACGCGAAGCTCACCGAATGGGCGGTTTCGAGAACGCGTTCAAACCTTTTTTCCCAACGAGGACCGGCGTGTCTAACGTTCGTTTCGACGAAATCCGATATATCAAACGGAAGAATAATGTTGATCTCTCCGCCGAGACTCTGCAAAGCTTCGATAAATATAATATCCGCTCCGCAGGAAGCCGAACTGTATCCAATCTTCGCGTTGATAGATTTTAATTTCTCGATAATGATTCGCTTCACGTCTTCTTCGATTTCTTGCGGGAACAACGACGTCTGAAAACTCGGATGGTCTATCTGATGGCCGGTGAACACAACGACGGTAGGAGGAGTCAGTATTTCAAAAGCTTGATTCGGTATCTTAAAACCGGCTTCTCTCAAGAAATACAGCTGCTGTCTAGCGGCGACGATGGAAATATAGCTCTCATTCTCGCTTTGTTTCATCGCTTCTTCATAGAGTTTGCAAGCGTCGTCTTCGCGTCCTAGGGATAATTGCGCCTCGGCGAGATCTATCAGCTCGTCAAACGACGCTTCAAGACCGAACGGAGGCAACAGCTTTAAGACTTCCGCCGATAAGCTTTTTGCTTGCTCGTCGTTTCCCGTCAGCCAAGAAAGCCAAGCGGCGTGCATTCCTGCGCGAGTTTTCTTTTCTCTTCTAAAAGACGCGAGATACAACTCTCTCGATATCTCAAGATCGCGACAATGATGAGAGTATTTCCAAGATTCTTTAAAAATATGGCCGACGTTCGCGATAATATCAGGCCGTCCTTCGGTTAAAAATTTGCTATTTAAAAGATCGGAAATCGTTATCATCATAGCGTTGGTCGTTTCGTCCAATTGCGGAACTACGTCCAAAATCGGATATATGATTTTTCTGGATTCCTCGACGGCTCCAGTTTTTAGCAAAATAAGAGCGTAAGCTTGAGCGAGGATCACGCTTTCAGGATGCTTTTGAAAGGCCTTTTTAGCTATGGTGTGAGCTTTGAACATGTGGCCGGCGGCGATCAGCGTCATTATTTGATCTTCAATCGCGTCGCAGGAAGAATTGGAGATTTCCGCATCGTCGTCATCTTCGTCTTCTTCGACCTCGGACGATTTTGCGATAGCCGCCGGCGACGCTTCCGTTTTTACCGCAGCTTCGCCTTCTATTGGCTCCGTCGCAACGTTAGTTTGTTCTTCAACGGAGGCTGATTCTTTACTAGAATCTTCCGTTTTTGATGATAAATCTTTCGTCTCGCCTTTTGCGTCGTTCTTTTGATTATCTTCGTCTTTTTCGCTCATTATTCGCTCCATTCTAACGTCGCTTAAATTAGAATAGCGAAGAAAGTATAATTCTTAGTAAACGCGAACGGTTTTTTGTTTCTCGCGTATGCTTGAGCGAACGAATAAAAAAATCGCCAACGCGCGGCGGTTTTGTTATAAGTTTGTATCGAAGCGAGTTGAGGAAGAAATGATCGACGTTTTAGTAATCGGCAGCGGGCCGGCGGGGTATACGGCCGCGATTTACGCCGCGAGAGCCGGAAGATCAGTGAAAGTAATCGCGGGAATGCGGCAGGGCGGGCAGCTGACGATCACGTCTTTTATAGAAAACTATCCTGGTTTTACAGATCCGATATCCGGTCCGGTTTTGATGGATCAAATGAAGCGGCAAGCGGAAAAAATGGGAGTTGAAACGGTTTCCGACGTTATCGAGTCCGTTGATTTTTCCAAAAGACCGTTCGTTTGCGTCGGAGAATCGGGAACTTCATATGAAAGCAAAACTGTCGTGATAGCGACCGGAGCGGACGCAAAATGGCTCGGCGTTCCAGGCGAAAAAAAGTATCTCGGGGCGGGAGTTTCGGCGTGCGCCGTTTGCGACGGGTTCTTTTTCCGCAATAAGGCCGTCGCGGTGGTAGGAGGCGGAAACGCCGCCGTCGAAGAAGCGATTTACCTGACGAATTTTGCGAAAAGCGTCGTTTTAATTCACAGAAGAGACAAACTGCGAGCTGAAAAAATAATGCAGAAGCGACTTTTTGAAAATCCGAAAATTGAAACAATATGGAATGCAAAAGTAGTCGATATTTTAGGCGATGGAAATAAAGTCTCCGAATTGGCGTTAGCGGACACAAAAAACGGCGAGGAAAGCAAAAGAGCGATAGACGGCGTTTTCGTCGCAATTGGCCATCAACCCGCTACGTCGGTTTTTAAAGGACAACTAGAACTCGACGAAAACGGGTATATCGTCACGAAAGACACAAGCTCGCGGACGTCGATCGACGGCGTTTTTGCGGCCGGAGACGTATGCAACTCAAGATACCAGCAGGCGATCGTCTCGGCGGGACAAGGCTGCGTCGCCGCTATAGACGCGGACAGATTTTTGTCGGAGAATTAGAGCAAAAAGAAAGGGCTTCTTGCGACGATGAAAAATAAGGCGGCTTAATGGAACTTGCAATCATCGCGTTATTCGCCGCGGCAATAAGTTTTGCGTTTTTTGCTTTTTCTCAGAGATCGAAACTGCGAGGATTAGAAAAATCCTACAACGAAGCGTCGCAAGAAAATTCGAGACTTCAAGAACGCTGTAAAAATTTATCGGACGAAAACGCGTCTTTAAAAAGCTTCGAAGAACGACTGGAAACCAGGTTTAAGGCCATAAGTTTGGACGTTCTATCTCAAAACAACAAGTCGTTTTCAGATTTAAGCGCAAAATCCGTCGAGGGGTTAGTCAATCCTCTGAACGACGCGCTCAAGGGCGTTAAAAAATATGTGGAAGAGGTAGAGAAAACAAGAATAGGAGCATACGACGCGTTAAATCAGCGAGTGCTGGATTTAATTTCCGCTCAAAATTCACTGAAAGACGAGACTAATCATTTGGCGAATGCTTTGAAAAATCCGTTGGTTCGCGGACGATGGGGCGAGATACAACTGAAACGAGTCGCCGAACTTGCCGGAATGCTAGAGCACTGCGATTTTGAAGAACAGGTTTCCAGCGAGCAAGACGGCGAAAAAATCCGTCCCGACATGATCATACATCTTCCTGGAGAACAACCGATAGTCGTCGACGCCAAAGTTCCTCTGTCAGCCTATAGCGAAGCGATTGAAACCGACGACGAGGAAAAAAAGAAGGCGTTAATGGAGAAATACGCGAATCAGGTTCGTTCTCACGCTTCTTTGCTTTCCAATAAGAAGTATTGGTCGCAATTCGAGCAAAGTCCTGAATTTGTGATAATGTTTTTGCCAGGCGAAGTTTTCTTTTCCGCCGCCGTTAAGCAAGATCCGTCTTTGCTTGAGTTTGCTATGCAAAAACGCGTGATAATATCAAGCCCGACGACGTTGCTGGCGTTGTTGCGAACGGCGGCATTGGTCTGGCGACAGCAGAGCTTAACGGAAAACGCCGAGAAAATAATTAAGATGGGTCAAGAGCTTTACAAACGCCTGGCGGACGTATCTCAGCACGTATCAAACCTCGGCAAAAGCGTCGGCTCCGTCGTTTCGGCTTATAATCAAACTATCGCGAGCCTCGAAACCCGCGTCTTCCCCGCCGCTAGAAAATTTAACGAGCTTGAAACCGGCGATAAGAACTTAATCGAACTAAAACCCGTCGAAAAACCCGTTCGCGAACTAACGCGGAATGTTTAGGTTCTGTTAGGAAAAATGTGATGAGCAGTATGAGGCTATTTTTGTTGAAACAAGAGGTTTATACTCCGCAATAAATCATTGCTAGAAGCCGAGAAGTTTCTTCCTTCTCCGTCATCCTAGAGGAGGGCTTGCCCGACGAAGGATCCATACGCTTTCCCAGCGTCATCGCCGTCTGGATCCTTCGCTGCGCTCAGGATGACGGAAAGGGACGACGAACAAAATTTTTCCTAACGCAGCCTAAATTCGAATTTAAATTTTCGCAATAGAATTTTCGTCGACTCCCCAGAGGTCTTCTTTCTTAATCCATCCCTTTATTTTATTTACTTCGATTTTTATCCAACCTTTGTCTTTTTTTAACGCCTTAACGATAACGTTCTTTTCTATTCTCGCTATCGGCTGCGAGTCGGAGCTATATCTGTACAAGATCGCCTCTTTAACGACTACGATCGCCGTGTTTTTTCGCGATACCATGCTTCGTTTGATCCATCCTTCGGTTCCGTCGGATAGTTTTATTTTTATCCATTCGCCGAATTCAGCGGCGATTTTCGCCGGAAGTCCCGCCTTTTTTAATATGCAGACAACGGGATACTCCAAGCCAGGTCCTACTCTTAGATTCACTTCGGGCGATTTTACGCTGACAAACGAGTCGCCGCTCGCGTTTGCGCCGTCGGCGTTTGAGTTTTGCGAAGAATCCGCGATTGCGTTTGATAAAAAAAACGCCGTCCCAAGAACCGCGAGATAAATTTGAATCGTTTTTGCGAACACTTATCCTCCAGATTTGAGAAAGATAGCGCAACTCGCGACGCTACAAAACGCCTTAAACGCTTGGAATCGCCCTGCGAAGATAGAAATTTTCTTATTCAGTCGTCGCAAATAGCGTAAGCGCGGTCAACTTCCCTTTTGCTATCCGCCGTTCTTTCATATAAACTCCGTCGCGGCGAAAAGGAGCGGCGAATGATAGAAAACAAATGCGACGAACCGTCTTTCGTATCCGCGGAAGATTTTGTTTCTCATATTTACGAATCAATAGGAGCGCCGGTTCCAAAAGCGCCGGAAAATATCGTCGCGGTTTTTCATCCGAAACTTTTTAAGAAAATCTGCGAATCCCGCGGACTTCAAGATATTCCTGGAAGCGATATTAAGGCGATCTCCGAAAATATAGGGCTTGTTTCCATCGGTATCGGAGCGCCTTACGCGACTGTAAACATGGAAGAGCTTATCGTTTTTGGAGCGAAAAATTTCATTTTCATCGGAACGGCCGGCGGATTGCAAGAATCTCTGCGAACGGGCGATTTTATAATTCCGACAAAAGCCCTTCGCGACGAAGGCGTATCTCGACATTATTTAAAGGAAGCCAGATATTCCGAGCCTTCTAATTCTCTTTGCGACGCGATCGCCGGCGTTATGGATCGCGAAAAAATTAAGTTTCACGTCGGCGCCGTTTGGTCGACCGACGCGCTTTACCGCGAAACGCAAAAGGAAATATTCGCCTACAAAGACGAAGGGATTCTCGCCGTCGAGATGGAAGACGCGGCTTTATACGCGGTCGCTCAATATCGAGGCGTAAACGCCGCTTCGGTACATATGATAAGCGACGTTTTATGCGGCGCTAGATGGGAGCCGCATTTCGGCGATAAAAAAGTCCGCGACGCGGAAGTTCTCGCGGTCGATATCGCTATCAAAGCCTTTTCGGACTTTTCTTTACGATCAGAATAACAAATTTCTTATCGCGTTTGATTCGCTCGACGCGAACGTTTGCTTTTTCTTTTTTTATAGTAGAACCACGCCAGGGCTGCGCATAGAATCGCCAAAAGACCGATCTGGGCGTATTTTAAATTTGCTTTCGCGGATTCTAAAACGTCCGCAAAGAGATATCCGGCTCCCGCGACGACTATCGACCAAATCAGAGCCGCGGGGACGTTGAGCGAAGAAAATTTTAACGGCGTGATTTTAGCGGCTCCAATAAGCATTGGGCTGACGTTTCGAATTCCGTAAATAAATCTGCAGCCGAATATAAACGCGGAATCGTATTTTCTTAAAAACTCGATCGCGTTGTTGGATTTTTTCTTAAGTTTCGGATGTTTTTCCAAAAATTTCAGCCCGTATATTCTGCCGACGAAAAACAAGCACTGTTCCGTGAGCAAAGTGCCCGAGAAAGCGGCAAGTATCACAAATTTGAGAGACATTAGATCTTGCCGACATAAAAAGCCGGCGGTTAAAACGGCTATTTCGCCTTCGATACAGGCAAATACAAAAACCGCTATATATCCGTACTCGTGTATAAAACTTTCAAACAAAACCGTTCTCTTGACATTGTAAACGAACTCGAAAAGATTTAGCGCCCGCTTTTAGAAGCCGCGTCGCAAGTCGTCCGAGACGCCGACAGACTATAATAACACTTTCCAGGAAAATCAAACTGTTTTTGCCGCTAAAATCAAGGGCCTGAAAACCGTCGCCAAGGATCCGCGGCTGGCCAAGATCCCAGGTGGGCGCCATATGCGAAGACCACGATCAGCGTAGGGACGGCTCCCTTTCTATAATTAGGCCGCCGAGATTGAAAGCTAACAAATTTTCACGCCCTAGTATGAAATTTAAACTAAAAAAGTTAATAAATCAATAAAAGCGAGAGAATCCCAATATAAGGGATTGCCATATAACGATAGGTCTAGCGCAGTTTGCGCATTGTTTTTCCTCGTTTTTGTAAAGGCTGAAGCCATTACGTTAATCTAGATTAATGTTCAAAAGAAAAACCTTGGAATATTATCTTTTACGTGAATCCCGCCTACCGCGGTTAAAAAATCGTAATTTTTTTTAAAAAAGCAAAAAAATCAGCTAATTTAACGATAAATTAACTTGTTAACACTATAACTTAACATTATAATGTAATTATTTTTAAAAAAGGAGAAAAACATGAAGAAAAAATTATTATTATTGCTAGTCGGCGTTTTAGCGTGCTCGACGTCGGCTACGTATGCAATGCGTCAAGATGAGATGCAGGATGTTGAGAAACGAGAACTTCGAAATTTGGAGGTTATCAATACACGATTACGCGACGCAGCGCGCGATCTCCTGACTACGAGCTTAAACGAAAGCATAGAGCCAGCCCGCTGCGAGCTTGAAAGCGCTATCTTAGAACTACTCGGCGCTGCGAAATTTTATGTCGAGCGAGATATTCAAACGCTGGAAGACCTCGAGCGGGAATTGTCGGAGATTTATCGCCAAGATGTGTCGCCCCATACTCAGGAGAAGAAAGAGATACAAGACAACATATTCATAAAGACGTATGATGCGCTCTGGCTAGCCAAGACGATGACGCCGGAAGCTTTCGCTCGCGATAAAGAACAAGCTAACCAAATCTATCGAAACGTCCTTTGTAAAATAGACGACGCTCTGGCTGAAATACGAAGACACCTGGGCAACATATCACGGGCGATCGCGTGTACGCGTGAAAAAATAGAGCATCCTTTCGACACCGCCAACTTACCGCCAGCGCGAACCCCCATCACAGATGACGATCCCAGTACTCGCGTGGACATGTAAGCCATCAGCGAAAGCGCCGAAGGCGACCGAGATGAATTCGAGGATGGCGCTATATAAAGGAAAGAGCGATATAGCGGCCGCCAGACAGATTGGACATAAGAAGAACTCCAACGACGAACAGTTTTAGGTTAGCGGATACGATGAATCAACAGTGGACTTTGAATAGAACTTGATCAATAGTTACTAAGTTGCGTTAGAGAAAATGTGATGAGTGGTATGGGGCTATTTTGTTGAAACAAGAGGTTTATACTACGCAATAGTCATTGCTAGAAGCGCACAGCCGCCTCCGTCATCCTAGAGGAGGGCTTGCCCGACGAAGGATCCAAACGATTTTCATGCGTCATCGCCGTCTGGATCCTTCGCTTCGCTCAGGATGACGGAAAGGAACGACGCTGCTTCAAATGCAATCGAAGATTTTTAGGAATCCAGTTTTAGCGTCTTTTTAAGCCGCTCGCATCCGACAAACTCCCGTCTCCGCTGGGACGTCGTGATTTTACATTCGATACGCGTTTTTCCCATCATCTTCGCAGTACAAACTCTTTCGCAAGACAAATTGTTTTCGCGTCCTTCTCGCCCGTCCTCTTCTTCTCGAAAAAATCTTGCAAGACTCGCGCGCACGGCGTTTCTAGAATACCGCCGACGATCTCCGGTTTCCAAAGAGCGAAGTCAAAGACGCGGAGCTTTTGCTCGACGGCGCCGTATTTTATATCGTAAGCGCCGAAATACAGCCGTCTGATTCTCGCCAGAGATATCGCTTGAGCGCACATAGCGCACGGCTCGAGGGTGACGTAGATGTCGCAATCGCAAAGAACCGGCGTTTTTAAATAAAGACAGGCTCCGCGTATGGCTAAGATTTCCGCGTGAGCCGTCGGATCGTCGAGAGTCTCGTTTCCGGCCGCCGATATTGCCTCGCCGTTCCTAACTACGACCGCTCCCACGGGAACCGCTTCTCGCGCTTCGGCTTTTTTCGCTTCTTTCAACGCGAGCGTCATAAAATGCGACGCGGAATTTTTATCTCGAACGTTAAGCATAATTTTACCTAAGTATTATACGCTTCGGCTTACGAAAGGATAGGAGCATGTCGGAAATTATACGTCTTAAGGAGTTCTTACTCGAAAAAGCGAAAAAAGAAAAAGTCGCGGCGAAGCGTTCTAAACCGCGTTCGTTTAAGCATAAAAAAACGCTTGAATCGCGCTTAATTGAGAAAAAGAAAAACGGAAGACAAAAAATCTGAAGCGCCTCGCGCGATTTTTTTTTAACGAAACGTTTTCGACGATTTTATCGAATAACTTCGCCAAGCTCGATCTATCCTAGCCGACAAAGGCTACAATTACAAAAAGTTGCGGGATTTTAAAAACCGAAGGTTGCGTCGCGGTCATACCTTCTAGAACCAATCAGAAGGAGAAAAGCAGCGGAAAGACGGATTTTTTAGGGAAATTGGTCGAAAACGCTATATCGTAAAAAAACGCGCCGCCTTTTCTATATTAGCAATGACAAAAAAACAATCAAGATTGAAAAATAAAAAAATTAGCAAATATTTTTGTTGACTGATGGATTAATATTCTATAATTTCCGCCCAAATAGTTTTTCAACTATCAATTTTCAGTAGTTTTCGTACCTAAATTTATCCGTTGATCAAGACGGCATGGGCGATCTGTGTCGGCTATCGGTGGATTTTACTAACTTAAACGAGGATTATATGAAAAAGTTGATATTAAATTCTATAAAAAGCATAGCGTTATCGGTTGGTTTTCTTGTCGTTACTAGCAATGTCTCGGCCTTATCTGAGCAAGGACTAATGCGCGCTATGAAAAAAGGACGCCTAGGCGACTATATTGTACTTGAACATGGAGGACGCGCGGACGTTAAAAAATTAATTACGCACATTGCAGATCATTTTAGATCAATCACAGAAATATCCTGTACGTATATCCATCTTTTGAACAAGCCGCGTCATACGATTATAACGAGTATTCGTTGTGGCGACGCCAAAGAGCCAGAGGACATTGCTGCACGGTGGCTAAGAGCCGCTCTTAATGCTGGCAGAGGGGAGATTTACGCAAAAGGCGCAGGGTACTGCCTCTGGATCCCCGAACTGAAACTGCATGACGTCTTTAAAAGAAACTTACTGATTGACGCGGAAATTAAAACTCACTTTCAAGGCGCCGGCGCAAAACCGGAAGACTGGAACCCTGTTGCAAAACGCGAAATGCTTAACAAGCGTGTGATATGCGTACTAAACTTTAACAGCGAATGCACTGCCTTGGTTGGCGCAAACGGTGGGACTTGTTTCGTTGAGGGCGAGGACTAACCGCTTATATATGCGGACATTGATACTTAAACTTTCTACCTCGCCCTTAAGGGGCGAGGAAAATGACACGTATTACCATCGAAGGAAATTCTGAATTACTAGCTAGTTGTAGTCCACATAAGACGTCGTTATTTCCTTTTTACGTCATTGCGAGAAGCGAAGCTCGAAGCAATCCAGAAATGCGGAGAAACCAGTATAAATTCTGGA
>JAISHN010000092.1 GCA_031262635.1 Holosporaceae bacterium | reverse complement strand
CATTCAGTTCTATTTTGAGGTATTACCTCGCAAGACTTCATCGAAAAACAAAATGTTACTCAAAATCCGCTGAAATGTTACGGTTGTCCGTCCTTATGCTCCTTAATAAAGAACTCTTGGTATCTTTATAGGGCAATCCCGAACTCAATATTGCGTGGTAATTATTCCTTTTATTTTATACAATCTCGCTCATGGACGTTAGAAAACAAGGCTATCTTTTTTTTATTTTAGGGATTTTTTGCTATTCGTTTTCCGACGCGATAATAAAGTATTTCATGCCGGTCTACGGAGTTAGGCAGGTTATTTTTTTCAGAACGTTTTTCAGATTTATTCCCTTTTTATTATTCGCGCTTTATCAAAGAGTTAATTATTTAAAAACGAGTCGCGTGAAAGAAAACATTTTCAGAGCGGTTTTGGCTTCTTGCGGAAGTTACGCTTATATGTGCGCGTATAATTACGCTCCGATGGTAGACGTTTTTACCGTTGGATTAAGCACCGCTATTTTCATGATTCCGCTCGGAGTATTCATATTAAAAGAAAAATTTTGCGGTCGAAGCATCGTCGCGACTCTTTTAGGATTTTCTGGAATATGTCTCGCTCTCAGACCTGGAAGCGGAATTTTTCAACCAGGAATTATTATAGCGGCAATTGGAGCATTTATTGGCGCGTTAAATCAAATATTTATTAAAAAGCTTACGTACACCGAAAACGAATTGACCATAATTTTTTATCACCATTCGTTTCTATTAACCGCGGCGTTTTTTATTGGATTGCCGACGCTTACTCCTATGTCGTTAAATCATACGCTTCTTCTATTTGTCGGAGGAACGACCGCCGCCGCCGCGCAATATTGTATAATTCACTCCTTTAAATTTTCGGAACTTATGAAACTGGCTCCATTCTATTACGTCATGTTAATACCGGACGTTATGTTTGACTTTTTCTTGTACGACAAACCGCCGGACGCGTATATTATCGGCGGGTTGCTTTTAATCTTACTAGGAACGCTGATCGCTCTGCGAGTTCGCCCGCAGGAAGCCTAAACGTTCGACGGCGACTTTTTTGCATTCGTCGCGAGTCGCGTCGTCGTCGAGCCAAAACTCTTTTGCGGCGATCATCGCGGCTTTAAGTTCTTCCTCAGTTGGAGCGTATTCTTTTAGATCGTCGGCTCTCAATTTGAAGTCTATATACTCAGATTTGCAAAAATTCGATAATTCTTCGAGAAAATTTTTAGCGTCCGCTTTGGAGAATCCTTTATTCAGATATGCGTCTATAGCTAGGAATTTTACGTAGAAGTTTCGGAGAGAGCGCGGAGTTTTTTTTAAAGCGTATTTTACGGAATTTTCAAATTTCACGGGCGACGGCGGAATTAATTCGATAGGTTTCAACAAAAGAAGCTCTTTTATCTTTCTAGGAAAGTCGTATCTGCGAGCAAGACTGTCGTCGTTTGAAAACTTCAACAGCATAGACAGTCTTTCTACGTTCGTCAGCGATTTGAATATCCCAAGCTCAAAGGTCGCGGCGAGCGAATCGACGCGCAAAGAAAATAATTCGTCTAAGACTTTCTTCATCGGCGGAATGATTCTATAAGAATCGGGAATATCGAAAATTTTCAGAAGTTCGGAGACGATTCTTTCAGTTGAAAGGATTTTAACGCCGCTTTTCATCTCGTCGATTATCTCAAGATATTTTGGATCACATTTATAGTCTCCATGCGAGGCTGTGAATCTGAAATATCTCAAAATTCTAAGATAATCTTCGGCGATTCTTTTTCTCGCGTCGCCTATGAATCGGATTCTTCCGGCAAAAACGTCGTCGATTCCCGAATGATAATCGTAGAGCTTTCCGTTTTTATCTATATATATCGCGTTGATAGTAAAATCGCGGCGTTTTGAATCTTCTTCAAACGATTTTGAAAATTTTACCTCCGCTCGACGGCCGAAAGTTTTGATATCCTCGCGAAGAGTAGTTATTTCATAGGATTTTCCTTTGTATAGCAGCGTTATCGACCCGTACTTTACGCCGGTCGGAATCGTTTTTAGTCCAAGATCCGAAAAAATGCCGATAACTTCCGTCGGAGTCGCCGAAGTCGCGATATCCACGTCTGAAATTTTCCTTTGCAAGAGAAAATCTCTCGACGCGCCGCCGACTACGCGAGCTTCATAGCCGCGTTTTTCGATTGCGTCTAAGACGAAGAATACGTTATCGTCGATTAGCAAATTATTTTTCAAACGACCCATTGTTTTAAAACCTTGCGTCCATGTATTCTATAGCGCGATTTATTGAAAGAATAAAACATGACCGAGAGCGAAGACATTAATAAAATGGAATTTGAGCAAGCTTTGAAAGAGCTTGAGGAAATCGTCAAGACTTTGGAAGAAGGAAAATCTTCCCTGAACGAGTCCATAAATTTGTACGAACGAGGCAGCTTGCTGAAAAAACGTTGCGACGGCATTTTAGAATCGGCTCAACTGAGGATTAATCAAATATCCTGCGATAAAGACGGAACGATCAAACAAACTGAAGCGGAGTTGTGATGGACATTATCATCGTTCCAACTTTGTTATTGATTAAAGCGTTGATAAGCTTTGCGACGGTAGTAATAGTCGCGGACGTTATAATAAGCTGGCTTATCGCGGCAAATATTTTGAATTTAGACAATCAATTTGTTTACGCCATAGTAAGTTCGATCTCGCGAATGTCGGATTTTATGCTGCGTCCATTCAGAGAAAGAATCCCCTGCTATATTGGAGCGTTAGACATATCTCCAGTTATATTGATTTTGTTTTTAACTTTTATAGAGCAAGTAATTAATCGCGTTCTTATGAGATTTATGTGACAAATGGAGCATGGAGCGATGATAATAGACGGCAAAAAAATCGCCGCGGAATTTCGCGAACGACTAAAAGAACGAGCGACGAGTCTTAAAAGACGCGGGATTGAGCCGAGCATCGCTTTGATAAACGCCGGAAACGATCCGGCTAGCGCGATATACGTATCCAATAAACAAAAGTTGGCGGCGGAAATTGGAATCGCGTCGACCGTCTATAAATTTGACGACGACGTCAAAGGAAACGAGCTTGCGAATCTAATAAAAAAATTAAACGCGGATAAAAACGTTCACGCTATTTTGCTTCAATCGCCGCTGCCAAAAAATTTGCGTTTCAGCGAATTTGTAAACTTAATTGATCCGAATAAAGACGTAGACGGATTGACGCTGGTTAATCAAGGAAAATTATTTGCCGGCGAGCCGAACGTAATTCCCTGCACTCCGTTTGGCGTTTTACATTTGCTGCAAACGGTTCGCGAAGATATTTCAGGAGCCTACGCCGTAGTCTTGGGAAGATCCTTGATAGTCGGCCGACCGTTGGCTCAATTATTGCTAAACAATAACTGTACGGTCGCAATAGCGCACTCGCGTTCAAAAAATGTTCCTGAAATATGCAAAACCGCCGACATATTGATCGCCGCCGTGGGAAAGCCTCGTTTAGTCGGCAAAGAATTCGTGAAACCAGGAGCTATTGTAATAGACGTGGGAATAAATAGGATTCTTGGCTCAAAAAAAATCGTCGGAGACGTAAATTTTGACGAAGTCCGCGAAGTTGCCGGAGCGATAACGCCCGTTCCAGGCGGAGTCGGGCCTATGACCGTCGCCTATTTAATGAGCAACGCGTTGGATTTGGCTTATCGTCATGCGGGTATTTAACGAGTTTAACGAAAACAAAAACGTATCGCTAACGTTGGGGACTTTTGACGGAATTCACATCGGCCACGTCGCGGTCATAAAATCGGCGGTAGATTTTGCGCAAGCCAACGCTCTAAAATCCGCGTTGATTACTTTTAAGGAAAGTCCGAGGCGATTGCTAGCAAACGAAAAATCGAAATATATAATTTCTGAGGAAGAAAAACTTTCCCTCGTATCAAACCTCGGCGTAGACTTTGCGTATGAAATAGATTTTTCTCAAGAACTCGCCTTCATGTCGGCGGAAGAATATCTAAAAAATATTATCGCAAAATACTTCTCCCCCGCGGCGATTTCATGCGGTTACGATCATCGATTCGGCCGCGGACGAACCGGCGGCGCGGATTTTCTACGAAAAATGGCGAGCGTTTATAAATACGAGTTCTTCGAAACGCCGCCGCAAACGGTTGACGGCGAGATAGTCGGTTCTTCGCTGATAAAACAAAAACTCTCCGCCGGTCTTATAGAGAGCGCGAACAAATTGCTTGGCCGAAAGTTTTCAATCAAAGGAACGATAGTCCGCGGGAATCGAATCGGAGGACAGATCGGATTTAAAACCGCAAACATTGCGTATCCAAACGAGATAATAAAAATTCCCCATGGAGTCTACCAAGCCGAAACCGAAGTCCGCGGAAAAATTTACAAAAGCGTCGCAAACTTTGGAATCAGACCGACTATAAAAGAAGAAAACAAAAAACCAGTCGTGGAAGTCCACATTTTAGACGATTTTTGCTCGAATATTTACGGAGAAAAAATCATCGTCCGATTTATTAAAAAACTCCGCGACGAAAAGCGATTTGATTCTTTAAACGAACTTAAAGACCAGATAAATCGAGACATTGAAGCAGTAGTAGAAAGCTCATAAGCATCTAGCTAGCTCTGCAATGACTCGTCATAGAGTAGGTAGGATCATTGAGACGCAGTAAGTCTTTGAGTGCGTAAGTGGTATTTAGCACGCCAGCGACCACTGTATATTTTATCAAAAGTCGAGAGCTTTGCCGTACCGTCTTACTAGTTTGTAAAGCGGGCCGACGTCTAGGTGTTTGCGTCTGATTTCACGCAGGAGCACGTCTTTTATTCTTTTTTCACCTGCTAGTTGTCGACGTAGTGAGTTTAGCCCGAAGATTCTGTCAGTGGCTTCTACTGTCTTTCGTCTTATTTCTTCTTGTAGCCGCCGGTTTTCTTCTTGTAGTTGTGCTTTTTCCATCTCAAGCCGCTCTCTGCCTTCCGTTGCTTGTTTTAGGCCTTGGTTTTCCGTTTGAAGTTGTTCATTTTGGGTGTGTAGTCGCTCCAGTTCCCCGAGGACCGCCGTGTGTGCAAATTCCAGGTCTCTAAAGGCTGGGGAAGGCTCAAGGTGTCCGGCTCCCTCCTTGAGTAACGCATTCAATTCTCCTATGACGCTTTCTATGCAACTAGCTGTACGAGCCAGTCGCGGTTGATCTAATTGAAGCATGTGCGCTAAGTTGTTGGCTCTATAGGTAGCTGCCTCCAGCATAGCTACTAAACTGAGTTCTCTCGTCAACCTCGCAACCTCAGCCCTGTTTAAAGAGCCGTCGGCAGAAACCTGGGTCGCAGCTCTGCTCGCTACCTCCAGTACCCTAGTTGTTGGCTGGTCTTCAATAGGGGTTTTAGCAGTTTCGACTTTAGCCAGTCCCCAATCGAATTGGCAAGTAAGTCGGTGTATCGCCGATTCCTGTGGGCTACATTGAAGCTGAGTGTCGAATTCTATTCTTCTTAGATAGACATCTTGTGATAATTCTTTTAGTTGTTCGAGCATAAAGGGTCTACTACCGGCAAAGTTTTTGCAGAGTAGTTTACTTAGGATGTTTTTTATATTAATGGAGTTTTGTACTATTCGTCCCAGAATTACGTCGCAGTTTCTTTGGTTAATATCCATTCCTAGCGAATTTAAAACTACTAAAAGCCCTAGAACAATACTTTTCTTCATAATTCTACCTTTAATTATTATCCACTCTATGGAGTGAATTATTAACCCAAAAGGTAAAAGTGTCAATAATAATATAAATAATTCTTCGTATTTTAAGAAACGCCGTCTCGTCGAATTCTTCTTTAATAAAATGAAGTTTTTCATACGATTAGGTTCCCAATTTTGCAAATCTTCTTCCTTTTTCTTGGCTCTCCTTCACTTCTTCGGAACCCTCATATCCCTCTATTAATTTCAACACTACCTATTCAAACGACAATATGTATTATATTTTAAATTTAATATATAATTAATTAAAATTTTATA
>JAISHN010000073.1 GCA_031262635.1 Holosporaceae bacterium | reverse complement strand
TTTATGCAATCTGAGATTGCCTTGCAAAAATCGTCTATTAAACAGAATAGTTCTGCGATATCTTTTTTCATGGCTAAAGTCCTCGTGTAAGTCTTTGACGCTTTAGCCGCTTTTCATTGATATCTCAAGCCTTTTAATCCATTATTGGGGTTAGCAACGACTTATTGCGGAGTATAAACCTCTTGTTTCAACAAAAATAGCCTCATACTACTCATTGCATTTTTCCTAACGGAACATTAGTAAAGATTTCGGAATAGCTCCCAACTAGACAAGTAATAAGCGGCGGAGCGAGATTTTTACAATCGTTATCCTGTAAGAACGTTCGCGGCGCGTCGTAAAATTAAACCGCTTTGTTTTTATCGTCGAGCAAGACGATCGTTGGTTTGAAATCCTTCGCTTCTTGCGGAGTCGCGCGAGCGTAGGCTATTATTATGACTTTATCGCCGGTTTGAGCGCATCTCGCCGCCGCGCCGTTCAAGCAAATCGTTCCCGAACCGCGCGAGCCTTTAATTGCGTAAGTTTCGAAGCGAACGCCGTTGTTAATATTTACGATCTGAACTTTTTCGTATTCGAAAAGTCCGGCCGCGTCCATAAGATCTTCGTCGACGGTCACGCTGCCGGCGTAATTCAATTCCGTCTGAGTTACGGTCGCTCTGTGAAGCTTGCTTCTGAGTATTTCAACTTCCATTTACGCCTCGTTAACCTGTCGCAAAAACGGCGCAAGTATAGGCTTCGCGGACAAAATTGTCTATCAATCTTGTTTTAGAAAAACTTAGAATGATCAACCTTACAAAAACCATAGCGCCGTTCGCGGCCGTTCTAAAACCCCTGCGATACAAAAAAAACGCTTTTCACAGGAACGTAGTTTCCTGCGAAAATTTTGTCCATTATGGCTAAAGAATCGTAGTCGCCGCCGCTGAAGCCCGCGTTAGCCAATAAATACAGTCCCATAAATTTTTTCAGTTGAGAATCTCCGGTAAGTCCGCGACCATATAAATATTCGCCCAATTCCCTAGCGTAATTTATTCTCGTTTTTTCGAATTCACTTATGTCTATGAACACATATCTGAAAGGGTCCTCCTGGCCTTTAAAAAAACGCGCGCGATCTGTCGTTAGCAAATTTTTTTCTACTTCCGATAATTGATCCGTTGTTATTGATTCAAACCTTGCAAGTATGTCGCGTCGAATTTCGTCTTCCCGTATTTGACAGCCTTTTAGGCACTTCGCTAAAAGATTTTCATATATAAACGCGCTTACTCTCAACGTATTTTTGTTACATTGTTTCGCGTCGCGGTCTTCGCTTCTTGCGAGCAACGGCGCTAGGTATCGCGAGGCGATCGATTCGCAGTAGCTGTCGCGATTTTTCCTTGCGTGAAGCATTATTAGAGAGTAATAGAACGTCGCGTTGTCTATGTCTTCTTCTTTTTCATATATTTGGCATTTTTCCAAAATGCTAGTATATTGTCTGGCCAACGTCTTACGATCCTTAATTTCGGATAAACTGGCAAACCTTTTTCCAACCTCGGTTTCCATTATTTTACTAGGCTCGACGCAATTTGCGAATGGAACGCCTAAAATTAAGAAAAAAGCCAGCTTAGCGGCGCTTGCGTATTTCATTGTTATTCCTCCTTTTTCGCTATACTGTTAATCATACGCAAGAAAAGTAAATATTTTATAAAAATTAAATAAAATATTTCTTTAGATCCGACTTAGTTTTGAACGAGGAAAAGAATTTTACTTGCCGCGTCATATTGAGCAAATAATTAATAATTTATTTACTTTTTAAGTATAAAATTTTTTCCTGACAACAAAAGAAGAGGATAATAAAATGGCTCACGAGTTATTATGGACTCCTTCGGAGGAACGAATAAGAAACAGCAACGCCTACAGCTTCATAAACAAGCTGAGAGAACGCGAAAAATTTGAAGGAAGAACTTTCCGAGACTTATGGAAATGGTCGGTCGAAAATCCTTGCCCTTTTTGGAGCGCGATTTGGGATTTTTGCGACGTAGTCGGGGAAAAAGGCGAGAGAATTTCCAATAAAGAGGAAAAGTTCTGGGAACACAGATACTTCCCCGACGCTAAATTAAACTTCGCCGAGAATCTTCTTAAAAGAAACGACAACGCTCCGGCGTTAATCTTCTGGGGAGAAGAAAAAGTTCGGAAAATTTTAACTTGGAAAAACCTGCGGGATTCCGTAGCAAAAACCGCGGCCGCCTTGAAAAGGCTCGGCGTACAAAAAGGCGATATTGTCGGCGGATACGTCGCAAACATGCCGGAAACGACGATCGCGGCTTTAGCGACGATTAGCATAGGAGCGACTTGGACTTCATGCTCGCCGGACTTCGGAATTCCAGGAGCTTTGGATAGATTTGGACAAGTAAAGCCGAAGGTTTTCTTCGCCGTCGACGGATACTACTACAAAGGTAAGATATTCAATAACCTAGAGAAAATTAAAAGCGTCGTCGAGCGAGTGGAGAGCGTAGAACACACTATCGTAATTCCGTACATTAAAGTTGGATTACCGATCGGAAACCGAACGGAAGTCGTTTTGTTTGACGAATTCATCGGCGAGGGCGAAGCTCCAGAACTAGTCTTTGAGAAATTCCCGTTCGATCATCCGATATACGTTTTGTTTACGTCGGGAACGACCGGCGCGCCGAAGTGCATTGTCCACGGAGCCGGCGGAACGTTGCTGCAACACAAAAAAGAGCAGCTCCTGCACTGCGACATTAAGCCGGACGACCGAGTTTTCTATTTCACGACCTGCAGCTGGATGATGTGGAATTGGGCGACGTCGGTTTTAGCCCAGAACGCGACTTTGATGCAGTATGAAGGCCTTCCGCTATTCCCAAAGCCGGACGTTTTATTCGACATGGCTGATTCTTGCGGCATGACTTTCTTTGGAACTTCCGCAAAGTACCTAGACACCATACTGAAGAGCGAAATCAATCCGATGGAAACGCATAACCTCGAGAAATTGAGAACAATCGGCTCCACAGGATCGCCGCTCTGCGCGGAAGCGTGCGAATTCGTATACGCGAAAATAAAGAAGGACGTTCATCTGAACTCATTCTCCGGCGGAACCGACATCGTTTCGTCTTTCGTCATGGGAAACCCGATTTCTCCGGTATATTCCGGCGAGATGCAAGGATTCGGACTTGGAATGAACGTCAAAGTCTACGACGCGAACAAAGAAGAAATGCCGGTCGGGCGGCAAGGAGAACTGACGTGCGTAACGCCTTTCGCCTCGCAGCCGTTAAAATTCTGGAACGACGAAGGCAATAAGAGGCTAATTCATTCCTACTTTGAGAAATTCGAGAACTGTTGGCATCACGGCGATTGGATAGAGTTGACGGAACACGACGGAGTCTTTATCTCCGGCCGCGCCGACGCGGTTTTGAATCCGTCCGGCGTAAGAATAGGCACGGCGGAAATTTACTCTCAGGTTCAGAAGGTTGAAGAAGTAATCGAGTGCTGCGCCGTCGGACAACAATGGGACAACGACGAAAGAGTCGTCTTGTTCGTAGTTTTAAGAGACGGATTAATCCTGGACGACGACTTAAAGAAGAAAATCAAAACCGTAATTAGAGAAAACGCGACTCCTCGCCACGTTCCGAGCAAGATTATCAAAGTCCGAGGCATTCCAAAGACCAACAACGGAAAACTGACGGAACTCGCCGTAAAAAACGTCATTCATGGAAAAGAAGTCGTCAATAAAGACTCTATAGAAGACCCGTCTTTGCTTGAAGACTTCAAAAACATCCCTGAATTGCAGGAGAATTAGCCGAGAATAAACCGCTTTTTCATTAAGCCTTGGCTTTTTCTTGCGTCTGAAAGCTGAATACTTGAACTACCTATAAATAACGCGCCTCTCCTCTTACGGAAGCGGCGCGAAAGGAAATAGCGACGTAGATAGAGGAAGACGACTCGTCTTCCCTTTCTCTCGCCATCCGTATGATACGTCGAAAAATCTAAACGGCGACGACGCGTGAAAATCGCATGGATCCTTCGACCGCAAGCGGCCTCTAGAATGCTGGAGGGAAGGAAGCGTCGTTATCTCCCGTCGTTCATAAAACGCTTTTCTATTTACGTCATAGCTGTAGAAGTCAACTAATTCGCTACATTTTTGGTTAAGTTAACTAACTAAGAATGGAGGGAATAGACGATGACGAACAAAGGGTTGATATCAGAGACGTCGGCGACCGCGATTTACAATATTTGCAGAAGGCGCGGGCTGAATCGGCTGAACCAGAGTCAGAAGCAAGAGAAGAGGAAGATAATCATGAGCAGAATCGGAGAATTGGCGCATATCGATTGCCGCGATTTATCTAGAGGTTTGACGACGGACGGCGGCAAATACTACTTGCCGGGAGTAATCGACGACTACAGTAGGCTCGCGTGGGTTGAAGTTCTGAGGGACAAGAAGGCGATGACTGTGATGTTTGCGACGCTGAAGTCGTTCAACATGCTGAAACGCAGGTACGGAGTGGAGATCGACGCGGTGCGGTCGTTTCGCGAAGAACAAAGAGAGCCATCCGTTCGAGGTTTTGCTCGGAGAAATGAGGATGAAACATCGATATACGAAGCCGTACAGGCCTGAGACGAACGGGAAAATCGAGAGGTTTTGGAAGACGCTGAACGAGGAGTTTGT
>JAISHN010000009.1 GCA_031262635.1 Holosporaceae bacterium | reverse complement strand
CGAGCGAGCCGGAGTTATGACTAAGTTAGAAACCGCTTTAGCGGCCGAAAATTTTGAAGCGATAATCGAAGCGTCGGACGCAATTCTATTAGGTCGCGGCGATCTTGGAACCGATATCGGTTTTGAGAACGTTCCGAGCGTTCAGAGAAAAGTCGTAAGAGCCTGTCGCAGAATGGGTCGTCCGGTAATAGTCGCTACGCAAATGCTAGAGTCAATGATAAATTCGCCGACTCCGACAAGAGCGGAAGTATCCGACGTCGCGACCGCCGTTTGCCAGGAAGCCGACGCGGTTATGCTTTCTGCGGAAACGGCTTCTGGAAAATATCCGTTCGAAGCTGTGAAAACTATGGATCGAGTTATAAAGAGTACGGAATCCGATTCGTTGAGAATAAGGGATTTGGAGTGCGACACCTTAACGCCTCGCAAAACGACGACCGACGCTCTTTGCACCGCGGCGAAGGAAGCCGCCGAATATTCCGACGCAAACGCAATCGCGTTGTTTACGGATTCTTTTGCCACAGTTTTAAGATGCTCCGCGACTCGTCCTCGGATTCCTATAATTCTTGTTACGGATTCCGTCTCGTTAGCCGGCAAAGCGGGATTATGCTGCGGAGTCTATCCGGCGGTTGAAAAAATTAACGTCGAGCAGATTGTTAAGACGGCTAGATCCGTCGTCGCGGAACGTCGATTGGCGACTATGGGAGATAATATAATTATCGTAAATGATATTACCGCAAAATCCGTCGAGATTTGCAAAGTAGATACGCGCAACGCGATAGTTTAATTCGGGGTTAACCGCTTTCTAACCAAAAACTTTTTTTAAAAATCCACGATTTCGCAATATTTTCGCGTTCTAATATAGAGCTGGAGCGGCGATATGGCGAACGAGAAAAAGAGTTTTTTTGCTAGAAATATAACGGTTGCGACCGCGATTATCACGGCGTGTTTCCTTTTTATAACAAGCTATTTTATAGAAAAATCTCAAACCATAGCGAACATAATTCCAACTCTGCGAGGCGAAGTTCCTCTTGAGAACGGTTTCGCAATTACGATAACGAAAAAAGGATATCCTATTTTAATAAAAAAAGACGATCCTATTGTGGGAAGAAAGTTGAGATTCACTGGAGAGGTCAACTCGCTTTTCTCCGAAGTCGCTTTTTTATTGGCTCAAACGAACGACGTTATCGCGGAAGTCGGAGCGCATTTTGGATACAACGCCGTAACGATTGGGAAAAAGATAAAGGGAACGGGAAAATACTACGCTTTCGAACCGAATCATACCGCTCTTTCATGTTTAAGAAAAAGCGTCGTTCTTAACAATCTCGAAGAAGTCGTTAATTTAAAAAACGTCGCGATTTGCGACGGTAAGAAAAGGATGACCATAGACGATTGCCTCTCCGCGGTAAAAACTCGCGACGGAAAATACGCGACCTTTAGAACAATATCCGTGGAAGGCGATTCTATCGACGAAGAATTATTTGCGGAACCTAAACCGATTTCGCTGCTGCTGGTAGATCTTCCAGGGTTGGAATTTCCTATTATTAGAGGCGCGGATAGGACGCTTGCCAAATCCGACGACATAAAAATCTTGATTTCGTTTAGCTTGACGGAATCGTCTAAAAACTGCGACGTTAAGAGCGAGCTTAGCAAGCTGGAAGAACAAGGCTTCAAATTTTATATAGCCAAAAACGCGTATACTTACGAACGGACGGAAACGTCGGACATTCTAAATTTAAAAGAAGCGGTAATCATTATAACGAAAAAAGAATTGAAATAGAGCGACGCGTCTTGGAATCAGCCTATTTTTTTGTTGACTTAACAGAAGCGGCGCAATAGCATGACCGTCGGTTTTGTCCCCTTCGTCTAGCGGTTAGGACGTCGCCCTCTCACGGCGGCAACAGGGATTCGAATTCCCTAGGGGACGCCAAGTGTTGATTCACACAAGTCCAGCTTCGTCTTTTTCGTCAAGAGTTAATTAAAACGATTAGAACGTTGCAGGCGAATTACTTATTCGTTATCGCTACGAAATATTTATTGAAATCTAAGACTCTGTGAGTCGGATTTTTTGCGGTAAAAACCTCTCGATAATGCTCGCGAGACAGCAGCAGGAAAATTCTTTTCTTCGAAGAGTTCCACAATTTCCAAAACGCTTCTTCCGATATTAGCTTATCGTTTTTGGGATCGGCGTTGGCTCCAAACTCTAGTTCCCCGACAAAATCGACTACGCCTACGGTAGAATTTAAATAAACTGGAAAATCCTGATAGTACCTTTTGTAGCAAAAAACCAAATCGTCTTTATTTCTATTCATGCGAATCAACTCGGCGAATTGTTTTGTCGACGGTTTTTTCATTTCTTGATAAACGACGGTCGCTTTGTTAATCGTCCACATCATGTTTGCGGCTATGAAAAAATAGACTGCGGCGAGGACGGATCTTGAATTTTTAAAGTACAAAGACGCTATTAAGACGAGCGCGGCGGCGATCGCGAGTCCAGCGAAAAATTTTATCAGCATAACCGCGTCGGAATCTTGAAGAACGTCGGATATTTGCGGCTTTGCGACAAAATACGCCGCGGCGGCGATCGCAAACAGCGTTACGTTCAGCCAAACTCCCGTTTTCCAATTTCTGGACTCGACTAAATCTTTTCCCGTTATCAACGCGATCGGAGGAATTAACGGCAGAATATACGGAATTAATTTAGAATTAGAAAAGGAATAAAAAATAAATATGCCAAAAATCCAGCAAAGTAAAAATACGCTTTCGGAATCCTTAGACAAGGCTTTTTTGAACGAGTTTTTTATCGCGACCAGCGAAAATCCCGTCCACGGCAGCATTCCGGCCAGCAATATTGGAATGAAAAACCAAGCCGGCTTATATCTATTATGGATAGTCAATAGATATCGCAAAAAATGCTCCACGACGAAGTAATAATATAGAAAATCGTCGTTACGGCGCGCTATGAGAATGTGCCACGGTAGAAATATCGCGAGAAATACCAAAATTCCCGGGAGATAAAATATTTCCTTAAGCTTGCTCCAACTTTTCGTTATCGTCATCCACGGCAAAACGACTATTCCAGGCAGAACGACGCCTATCAGGCCTTTCGTAAGGCACGTAAGAGCCGAAACCGCGCACATCGCGATAGTCAGCTTTTTTCTAAGTTTTTCAGAAGGACGCGACGATCTTGCGAAAGCAAGAAAAAAGAGCCAAAGCTCTAGGCTCATTAAAACAGACGCGACGAGATCGAGAATTATCAGTCGACTGTGAGCGTAGTAAAAAATATTCGTCGCGAGAATTCCCGCGGACGCTAGACCGACGAGGTTTGAATAACGCAACGCCCCGACTAAGAATACGGCGAGACATCCCAAAACGGCGAAAGCGACCGTCCATAATCTCATAGACGTTTCGTTTATTCCAAAAGTTTTTATGACGCCCGCCTGCATCCAATAAAACAAAGGCGGTTTCTCGAAGTATTTCAGTCCGTTTAGTTTTGGAGAGACGTAATCGCCGGTGACGACCATCTCGCGAGGAATCTCGACGTAACGCCCCTCGTCGGGATCGGCAAAGCGCCGATTTCCTATTTCATATGAGAAGAAAATCGAAAAAACGACGGCTAGCAAGAGTAAGAATTTGATTCTAAGGCTCTTTTCGTCGTTTCCACGAGAGGGCGACGCGGATTCTCGGTTTTGCGAGCCAAGAACGACTGGAGAAGCTGTCGTTTTATGCATGATTCCCTAAAGCAAATGGAGCGGGCGAAGGGAATCGAACCCTCGTAACAAGCTTGGGAAGCTTGGGCTCTGCCATTGAGCTACGCCCGCGATTCCGCAAATACTATATCTAAAGGGCGATTATTGCAATAATTGAGAGCGTTTCCCGTTTCTATTCCTCTCGTTATTATTATCGCCGTAAGCTAAGACGACATTGTAGCGGCGAATAGTCGTTCGCCTCTACAAATCCGCCGTTTTTCACTACGAAAATGACGAATACATAAGGAAAAAGCCAAATGATACGTTTAAGCGTTTCCGCGTTCTCTCAAAACTTCCAAAGCTCTTTCAAACGAGCGACGCAAAACTCCAGAGCCGATTATGCCTCTTCTCGCCGAATCAATACGCATGCGCATTTGACTCCTAGAGACGTCGTCCATTTTAAACATTTCTCTTCTTAAATCAGGCTGAATTCTTATATATTCAAAATTGCGATCGACTTCGGACGCTATAAAGCTTAGTCCCGCGCAACGGTCGGCGGTATTTAGCGAGATTGCGAGATCGGAAATTTCCTTCGCCCAAAATAACAGACCTCTGTTGTAGTAGTAGTCCGAATCTACGCACTGGTTGATTCTTCCGGTTCCAAGAGAAATCATAACTATTTTCGAATCGGGATATTTTTGTCTCGCTATGTGATAAGCGGCTTCCCCGGGATGGTTGGCGAAGAGTCCGCCATCTCCTCCAGAAACCTCCTGTCCGTCTAGGCTTTTACATTCGTGCGGATTGAAATAAGTCGGAGCCGCGCTTGTCATCATTAGAAGATCGAGGAGTTTAAAATCGTCGCTTGAGGAGGAGCTATACGTTCTCGGTTCGTGCAAATTATAGCAATAATAAGGGACGACTAATTCAATTCCCAATTGGCTTGCGTTCATATCCCCTACGAAACTTTCTATCGCCCCGCGTCTTCCAGAATTTTTATAGCGAGGCCTAAAAAATCCGCCCGCCGATCTTCCGCTTTTGGCTTGAGCAAACGCTTGTTCCGCAAAAGAATGAAAACCTTCGTATAACTCTTTTTCTTTGTTCAGAGCGACGGCGGCTCCAACCAAAGCGCCGACGGACGTTCCCGCTATCATATCGACTTCGAGACGCTCTACTCCAAGCCTTCTTTCTAATTCCATTATATAGAAAAGCGGTATTATCCCTCTTGTTCCGCCTCCGTCTATCGATAAAATTATTTTTGCGGCCGCGGGAATTTTATGAAAATTATGTGCGTTCGAAAGAACTAAACCAGCTCCTCTTCCAACTTCTATTTCCGTCAGGCCGACAGAATGAGAACGACGTTTTCTTCTTCTACCGCGCGGCTCTTCTTCGGCAGAGCTTGAATTCGAGGCATATTCGATTCGTTCCCGTATCTCTTCTCTTGTTTGCAAACTTAAACGATGGCGACCTTTTGTGAACAAAAGAGGCGAGCTTTCATTATCAAGCGGAATTCTCGCCGCTTCGGTATGTTCAAAAATATCAAGCGATATAAGACCTCCTGGAAGAGAACTACAAGTCGATATGCCTCCGCTTCGAGAAATAGAGATCTCGCGGCCGTCTTTAAGCGGAGCGGCTAACGCGGCTAGCGAGTCGCTCGAAACGCTTCTAGTAATTCCGCCATCCGCTATGGGAGGAGCCGTAGCTGAACAAGAAAAAATTGATAACAAACCGACGTTAAGACTAAAAATTATTTCTTTTAGTTTGCTCATATTTTCCTCATATTTTTTTGTTAAATTTTCTTGAAAAACATTTATTTTTAACTTGACGATCTTCGATTAGCAGAGCGGTTTTTGACTTAATCTTTGACCGTTTTTAATCGGTCGCGTTAATTTGCGGCTCTTTATAAGTCTCGCTTTCGTCTTCGATTCAAGTTTTCAACCCTGATTTTTGTCTCGTCTTTCGCGAAGAATTCTTAAGATTGTCTGTTTTTCAAAAAAATCTATTTTTAGAGCAAAAACACGCGTTACTTATTACTCAAATTAGGCTGCGTTAGGAAAAATTTTGTTCGTCGTCCCTTTCCGTCATCCTTGCTTCTGTTTCCCTCGTCATCCTGAGCAAAGCGAAGGATCCGGACGGCGAGTACGCAGGGACAGCGCGCGGATCCTTCGTCGGGCTTTGAGCTAGCGCCTCTCAAGGATGACAAGTTAGTACTTCAGAATTTTCTTCCGCCGGAATATTGATAAATGCGCGTTGTCGTCGATTTCCTCCTTTTTTAAAAATTAATAAAGTTCAATATGAAAAATTTTATTGCAAAAAAGTTAATAAAAAGTTAATTTTTATAAAATATTTAAAAATATTTTTACAATTGACGCGTCGATTGATGCGTCGATTTTTTTATTCGTCATACGTTCGTCAAAGCCGCTCTTGCAAACGTAGCGGTCGACTAATTCGTTACATTTTTTGTAGATTGAAATTGATCGACGAATCGATTGACTTAAGCGTAGTTTAGCCGAGATATATTCGACGATTTTCTATCTTTTTTGAAAAATTAACTTTTTATTTATCTTTTTTGTCTATCATAGTTAAGCGACAACGAGGAAACGGTCATGAAATACTCTTATCTATTGTGTTCTATAATTATAGCTTGCGGTTTTGCGGAGTTTGGCTATTTCGCGTCCAAGAATATGAAGGCAAACTCCGAATTAATCGAGGTTAAGGGATTGTCCGAGCAAGTCGTTCGAGCCGACGCGGGCGACTTGTTCATAACGATATCCAACGACAATTCCAATCTTGAGGAACTTTATAAAAAACGAGTTTCCGATAAAGAAAAAGTCGTAGGATTTCTGAAAAGCTCAGGCGTGACAAATGAAGAGATCGCGGACTTTTCCGTAGATACGATGGAATATTTGGAAGAAGAAAAAAACGTCTCGGGAACTACGATAAAAAAGCAAAAACGTTATGAATCTAAAGATAGGCTGACCGTCCGTTCTAGAGATTTGGATAAAATAAACAAAATAAAAGAGGAAATCTTCAAACTCTCTTCCGAAGGGGTTTTCATCGCCTGCAGCTATGCCTATAACTTGACGAATTTTCTAGATATTAAAAAGCGAATGATGAAAGAAGCTTCGGAGAATGCGAGAAAAAATGCAGAAGCTTTCATCGAGCCTTACGGACAAACGATCGGCAAAGTCGTATACCTAAGACAGGGAGAAATCACGATCCGCGCCGAAAACGAAACTGAAGATACGGAAAGATGGGATACCAAAGAAAAATCAAGCGTCAATAAAAAACTGAGACTTGTCGTAAGAGCCGGATTCGCAAAAGCTAATCGCAGGATTTTTTGACGCGCGCTCCTCTAAACCCGCCTAGTTCCCTTGCTCCACCCCGTCATCCTTGCAAGCGAAGCGCGGCGAGGATCCAGTATGGAATAAATTCATACTCAACTAATAATCCAGCGTCTCAAAGACAAGGCTAAATCGTTCGGATCTTTTTGCTTGCAGAGTAAGAATGAGGGGAAAAATTGGAATCGTTATTTTTAGGCTAAGGACTTGAGAAACCAGAGTTTTTCCCTGGATTCTCGCTTCGCTTCGCTCGCAAGAATGACGAGAGAGTCGTCTTTCAGCGATGTTGGACGCGCGCGACGCTATCGGGGCTCTTTCCAGGTACGATGGGGTGGAGCAAGGCCTAATTCCCCGTGTTTGTAATTTTTTTCGGAATCATCCCTTGGCAACGTCAATATGTTATAATAATGTTTGATTGAAGAGAGGGAATATGAACTTTATAGAATTCAACAAACAATTTAAGAATGATAAAGACGTTATTAAGTATTTTATAACGGAATCATCCCTTCCCCAGCTTCTCCGCTGTTCATTATATT
>JAISHN010000099.1 GCA_031262635.1 Holosporaceae bacterium | reverse complement strand
ATAGAAATGAGACAAGCGCCGTTTATCGGCTGGATTCGCGACTTATCGATAGCGGATCCGATGACCGTCTTTAATTTATTCGGACTTATACCGATAGATCTTCCCGGGTTTTTGCAAATCGGAATCTGGCCGCTCTTAATGGGCGCCACGATGTTGCTGCAACAAAAAATGAGTCCCGCTCCGGCCGATCCTTCGCAGGCTAACATGATGCTAATCATGCCTATCATGTTTATGTTTATGTTCGCTCAACTGCCGTCGGGATTAGTTATATATTGGACGTTCAGCAACATTCTTGGCATTGCTCAACAATACGCGATCCAGAAATTGGACGAAAAACATCGGCTCGCGGATAAAAAATGACGACGGCGAAAGAACTATTCGCAAGCGAATGCAAATTTGTAGCCGGAGCCGCGTCGATTGATCAGATTCCCCGCGGCTTTATGCCTGAAGTCGCCTTCGTCGGAAGATCAAACGTTGGAAAATCGTCTTTAATCAACGCGTTAGTCGGAAAAAAAGACTGCGCTCGCGTTTCAAAACTTCCAGGACGCACGCGACAGATCAATTTTTTCTCGTTGGCGGGCAAAATCTCGTTGGCCGATCTCCCAGGGTACGGATACGCCGCCGTTTCCAAAGGAACCAGAAAATTATGGGACGATTTAATTTTAAACTATCTAGTCGGCAGACCGAATCTCAGGCGAGTCTTCTTGTTAATAGACTCCCGCCGCGGAATTAAAACTATGGACGAAGAGGTTATGGAAATCCTCGACGACGCGGCGACGACGTATCAAATAATTCTGACGAAAATCGATAAAATCGACAATCTGGAAGCCGTCGAAAAACAAATCGAGCCGCAGATCGCCGCTCATACGGCGGCGTATCCGACGATTATTGCGACAAGCTCCGCAAAATCGCTTGGCCTGCGAGAATTAATGTCGGAAATTGCCGGAATGGCATGACGCGACGATATATCGCGCTAGTATAGCTCGCAGCGTCGCGTTCTCAGAACGCGCGTATTTTAAATAGTTAATTTTCTGCTATAATCGCCGAAATTATTTTACTAAAAGCGGAGGCGGCGTGTTTGGGTTAGACGAATTGCGAATGAGCTGTTTGCTTGAGATAGCCGAATGCGATAGTTTAGAAAAACTTAGCTCCCTTAAGAGCGTTATTTTCGGCAAAAGCGGAAAAATCACAGAAATAATGAAAAATTTGCGGACTCTAGACGGCGAAAGCAAACGCAGGCTCGGCGCGGAGGTTAATTCGCTAAAAAACGAGCTTACGGAAAATATAAAAACGAAGCTCGACGAGCTGGAAATGAAAGATCTCGACAAAAAACTCGCGTCGGAGTTTATCGACATTTCAATGCCGCCGCGTTCGGGGACTCTTGGAAAAATACATCCGATTACAAAGGCGGAAGAAGAATGCGCGAATATTTTATCTTCATACGGCTTCTCATTTGCCGACGGAGCGGACATTGAAAACGAGTATTTTAACTTTACGGCGCTGAACATGCCCGATCATCATCCCGCGAGAACGATGCACGACACGTTCTACGTCAATCAACCGGTAGATATAAACGGCGGTAGAAGACTGTTGCGAACTCATTGCACTGCGATAGACGCGCCTACCATGCTCGCCGGCAAGCCTCCCTTTAGGTTTTTCTCCATAGGGCGAGTTTATAGAAGCGACTACGACGCGACTCATGTTCCAATGTTCACCAATATAGAAGGAACGATGATTGATAAGAACGTTGGCTTCGCCCATTTAAAATGGCTCGTCTCGGATTTTCTAAAGAGATTTTTTGAGGCGAAAAATCTTCAGATAAGGTTTAGACCGAGTTTCTTTCCATTCACCGAACCGTCGGCGGAAATCGACGTGAACTACGAAGTTAGAAACGGCAAAATGTCGCTCGGAGTAGGCGACAAATGGTTAGAATTGTGCGGCTGCGGAATGCTTCATCCCAACGTTTTAAGAAATGGAAACGTTGATCCCGAAAAATATAGCGGCATAGCTTTTGGATTCGGTCTTGAGAGACTGACTTGTTTAAAGTACGGCATTCCCGACTTAAGAGGCTATTTTGAATACGACGAGCGTTGGACAAACGCTTTCGGTTTTCCTTATTCCGCCAGATAACAAGGAGTTAAAATGCGTTTTTCGTTCAATTGGCTGAAGCGTTATTTGCGAACCGATCTGACTATCGCGGAGATCGCGGATAAATTAACGGCGTTGGGGTTGGAAGCGGAAAAAGTCGAAGATCCGGCGACGGTTTTTAAAAATTTTAAATTAGTTCAAATAAAAAGCGCCGAAAAACATCCTGCGGCGGATAAATTGAAAATCTGCGTCGTAGAAGACGCGGCCGGCGCGGAGCTATCTATCGTCTGCGGAGCGAAAAACGCCCGCGTCGGATTGAAAACGATTTTAGCCATGCCTGGAGCGGTAATTCCAGGTTCTGGAGAGACTCTGAAAAAGAGCAAAATTCGCGGCGTAGCCAGCGAAGGCATGATGTGCTCGGCAAGCGAACTAACTATCTCGTCAGACTCCGAAGGAATTATAGAAATCGATCCGAACGTAGATCTTTCTACTTCGATCGCCGACGTTTTAGGCTGCGACGGAGGAAGTATAGACGTTTCGCTCACTCCGAATCGCGGAGATTGTTTTTCCGTTAAAGGAATCGCAAGAGATTTAGCCGCCGGCGGAGCGGGAGAATTCATAGCGCCGGAAAAAATCGTCTGCCAGCCGTCGTTTAAATTTCCGATAAATATCGAATATGAAGACAACAAAAGCCTGCGTCAGTATGCGGCGACTTTTGCGTTTCGCGTAATTCGCGGAGTCAAAAACGGAGAAAGCCCGCAATGGCTTAAAACCGCGCTCAAATCCGCCGGCATGAACGGCGCGTCCGCGCTCGTCGATCTATCGAATTTTTATATGATAGACAGCGGGAAGCCGACGCATCTTTACGACGCGAAAAAAATAAAAGGCGATTTTCGAATTCGCTTCGCCGCAAATGGAGAGATTTTCCAAGATATAAAGGGAAACGAGCATAAACTATTTTCAGATATGCTTATCGCCGCGGACGACGAATCTCCGTTGTGTCTACTTGGAGTAATGGGCGGTCAGAGGATTGCTTGCGACGAAAATACGACGGATATTCTAATAGAATCCGCCTTGTTTAATCGCGTTTGGATCACTAGAACCGGAACCGTCGCAAATATTACAAGCGACGCTCGAAC
Organism: Holosporaceae bacterium; assembly: GCA_031262635.1. GTDB lineage: Bacteria > Pseudomonadota > Alphaproteobacteria > UBA3830 > UBA3830 > JAIRMQ01. The sequence continues at coordinate 394 of JAISHN010000099.1, read as the reverse complement.
TAGGTTTGAAAGAGGCGTAGATTTAGATTCTTCCGTCTCGGGATTGGAGGAGCTTACAAAATTAATTCTCGAAAACTGCGGCGGAGAAGCGAGCGATATTTTCGTTATCGGCGAACGTCCGCTTAAAGGCGCAGATGAAATAGAATTAACAAATGAAATACCGCTAAGAAAATCGAGACTTGATTCGGCGGGCGGACGCGAATTCGATTGGGATGAAGTAAAACTCATTCTCAAAAAACTTGGATTAAAAGAAATCAAATCCGGCGAAAATGAATCGACTTTTACCGCTCCTAGTTGGAGAAGCGATCTTAAGATCGAAGAAGACTTAATCGAAGAAGTTTTGCGAATAAAAGGATACGACGGCGTTTCTTCGAAAAGTATTGATATAGTCGCC
>JAISHN010000087.1 GCA_031262635.1 Holosporaceae bacterium | reverse complement strand
GAGGATTAAAAAATTAAATCCGTCTCGCTCGGCGAGCTTCGCGCTTTCAGATCTGTCTTTGCCGACGTATACGGGAGCTGAATTGGAAAGAGCCAAAGGCTCGTCGCCCGCTTCTTTATATGAGTGGATTTTATTATCGACTCGTAGAATTTCGTCGGACGATCTGCCGAATCCGCGGCTTAAAACGGCGATTTTCCGTCTCTTTAAAATTTCGCAAATAGATTGAACGACGACAGTTTTACCAGATCCGCCGACGGTTATTCCTCCGATTGCGACGACTCTGGATTTTGCGCTCTTATATTTATAGTCTTTAAAATAGTTTTTTGTAGAAACGTAAGAATAGATTTCGGAGATTGGTTTTAACGCGACTTTTAGGGCAAAATTTGGTTTTTCGCTCCAAAATTTCGGCGTTTTTAAAAAAATCACAATCCGTCATCCTCTCGCTGAAAACGCCGCGAACAAGGTTCCGTCGTCGAGATAATCGAGTTCTCCTCCGATTGGAATTCCATGAGCTAGCGACGTTATTTTTACATTTTTATCCTTAAAAAAATTTTTTATGTAATGATCGGTCGTTTGTCCTTCGACGGTGGCGCTTAACGCGATTATGATTTCTTCGACGTTATTTTCTTCACAGCGTTTCCAAAGTTTTTCGAGTTCCAAGACTTCGGGGCCTTGTCCGTCGAGCGACGACAGGAGTCCCTTCAACACGTGATATTGTCCGTTGAAGCACGAAGTTCTTTCGAGCGCCCAAAGATCGGCGACGTTTTCCACTATGCAGATTAAGTCTTTGCGGCGTTTTTTGTTCGAACAAATCGAGCAAGTTTCCAAAAACGCGTCGATATTCGAGCAGATCGGGCATACTTTCACGTTTTTATAGACGTTGTCCATGCTTGTCAGAAGCGGCTCCATGCTTCTTTCGCGGTTTCTGATGAGATGAATGACTATTCGCCTAGCCGACCGCGGACCAAGCCCGGGCAATCTGGAAATTTTCTGTATAAGCGTTTCTATGTCGGGACTCATTCTTTTTCCTTAGCGGTTACAATGAGTATACATAAAACCCCCATGTTCGTCATCCTGAAGCGCAAGGGCGAATGATTATTCGCCCATACAAAGCGATAACTAGGGAGAGCGCTTACCTAATCACGTTGAAACTATTCTTTTTGTGTTGCCCAAATCCATCCTTAGACAAGCTAGTCCCGAAATAGAACTGCTGAGCGTTAAGATGATTTTTGCTCTGGCCATACTTCTTGTCATCATAAGTAAAGTGCTGTTCTTCAACCGCCTTCACGTCAAAGAAATCCGTTTCATACCTAATAGTAAAGATTTTATCTTGCGACCCTCGCATTGCGTATAACTCAGCTTCAGCTTCTAGTCCTTTAACCGCCTCAGGCTTATAACGAGCGTGCCCGTATGGTCTTCTCTGTTGACCGTCATAGGTAAGATAAGTTCCTTCAAGCAAAAATTCAGGAGTTATATTCCAGGTAAAGGTCAAGTTAATCCTTCTATCGGGAGACCTACGATTTCTGCCTCCATCAGGATCTTTGTAACTTAGTCCCGCTATAAAGATTGCGATGCAATTCTTCGTCACATTTGTCGTGAAACACAAAGTGTACTCGCGTAGCTTTCCGTCTCTTAATTTATCGCTTGAACTCGCCCATTCTCCCTTGAACACAAAAGCGGGAGTAATTCCATAAATTGGCTTCGAGTACAGTCTGACGGCGACTTTTCTAGTAGAAGCTTCGTTATTATTAATAGGCCGTATTCTTGATTGCTTCACAATATTAAAGCAGGTTTCACCGTCTAGGTATTCCTTGATAAAATCATCCAAATCTTCTCGCTCGTCTTCCATAAGCCCAAGATCCGCATAGTCTCTTCCTTTGTAAGCTAAGAGCGTTTCTAGATATATTCCCGCGTCGTTTTCAGGAATTGCATAAAACGCCCCAAATCCTCCGGTTTTGCGGCTCTTTCCTCCGTTTCTACCGCGAGAATCGCTGTAGGCTACGTTTGGAGAAATTTTACCGAAGTCGCCTGCAAAAACAACCTGGCCGTCAAGAGTGAAAGCCTTTTCATAAGCTTGAGCGCCGAATCCAATTGTAACGTCGTCGGAATATCCATACTTATAGTTCGAGCTAAAGCGAGGTTTATTTCTATACTTTAACCTGAAAGGATCTATTTTATCCCACTTATGATTGTATAGAACGCTTACGTCGTAACTATTCTTGCCTTTCGCTAGAATATTGTAGTTGCTGAAATAATCTATTTTTATGTTTTCCGTTCTATCCATTTGATCTCGCAACGTCACAGACGCGCCTGGCAGCATAAGTTCTTCCGCTAGATCGTCGATGGCGTACAAACCAGACGCTCGAGTCTGATTAGCAAGAAAAACGCCGTTTACTCTGTATTGTAGTCGAGTCGGTCTGTCCAAAAGAAGAGAAGAAGCGCCGCTAATCGTAGAGCCGTTGCCGTCTTTGCTAGAAAAACTCACTCCGCCTCCGGTCATGTATGGTTGGAACCCGATGGCGGAGCTTGTTTTCACATCTCCTATCATTACGCGGAAGTTATGACTCCTACTCGCGTAAACCGCTCGAGTATAGCTTCTATGAAAATGAGGCTTATGTAGCGCGTTGTTTTGTAGGCTGTCTAGTCCGTTTGACCCTTTATTTTTTTTGAATTTCTTAAATCCATTTTCAAAAAATTCTTCTTTTTCTCCATACGGAATTGTTTTTCCCCAATAAAAATCCTTTGTCGGAGTATTTAAGTAACCGCGCTGTCGTCCATAGTAAAAACTTCCGTCCATATGCCATTCATCAATAGCTAAGAACGGCATTAGAGCGACGGCGGAGCCATTATTTGGGCCGAAAGCATATTCATTCTCTCTCTCGTGAGCAAATTTTATGTTTAAAAAGCTGTCTTCGTAGCCCGATTCTTTTTTCTTCTTATCCGAGCTTGACGCTTTTTCTTCTTTAGAACTAGAGTCTGAAACTTCTTCCGCAACCGCTATATTGTATATAAGTAAGATAGAACAAGCCGCCAACGCCTTAACAACTTTTAACACCAAACCTCCTTGCACAACTAAAAGTTGCCAAAACTTAACATACTCGCCGCGTCGATACAAAAATTATTTAACGATGCGGATAACGAATCGCAAAATCCTGGCTTAAGCGCAACGCGGCGTTTCTCGATTTTAGAGAGCGAATTGCCGTCTCTACTTACTCCGCAAAACAGATGGATTTTTCGACGCGATACGTTTGCGCCGTTCCAGAAAGGTCTTCGAAAAGGCTTCGCTCGGTTCCTGTAAAAAATGTCTGAACGTTTATAGATAGAAGCTCGTCGACTAAATTTTTTCTACGACTCGGATCGAGATGAACCATAAGATCGTCCAGCAGCAAAACTGGAATTCCCAAGCGGTTTTTTTGATAGATTCTTAACGCCGCTAAAATTAGGGAGATCAAAAACGCCTTCTGTTCTCCGGTCGAGCATTTTTCCGCCTCTAGCGTTGTTTTCGGATGCTCCGCCCGCCAAAATGTTTTCTGACACCCGATGGAAGTCGTTTGTTTCTCAGAATCCGCGAAGCGATTTTTTTTTAGAGCGTCGGCTATTTCCAAAACGGCGTTTTCCTCTCCGCAGGTCTCAAAAATTTCCTCTACCGCGCCTGAAACGCCGATTCGCGGCCGCAAAAAATTCGACGGACAGTTTGCAAACGTTTCGTTTAGCTCTTCTATAAAGTTCACGCGCGATTTTGTAATTAAGACGTTGTTTTCCGCGATCTGTCTTTCTAAAACCTCAAGCCACGCTTCGTTCTTTCTGCGAAAAATCACGTCAAGTCGCTCTTTTTGCAGTCTGGAAAGGGTTTTTAACGCGTTTTTATGCCGTTTGTCGCGTCCGCCGACTAAATGATCGAAAAAGCTTCGACGATCCGCCGCCGGCCCTATAAAGACGTTGTTCATGCTTGGGATTACCCACAAAATCCACAACGCGTCTTCAAATTTAGCTAGAGAATCCGCGGGAGCGCCGTCTATTCTGGCGACTCTGCGTCCGTTTTGAGCGTTTGTCGAGAGAAACGTTTTGCAAGAGTCTTTTTCCAAAACCGTTTCTATATTCCATGAAAAAGGCGGCGATTTTACGGAGTTTAAATCGGAGATAGGAGCTTTTCTAAGACCGCGACCTGAGGAGAATAAAGAAATCGCCTCTAATACGTTAGTCTTTCCCGCTCCGTTAGTGCCGTAGAAAACGACGAATTTTGAGGAAAAATTCAACGCTAACGTTCCGTAGGATCGGAAGTTCTTACAGCTTAGTCTGAGGATGTCGGCGCCGTTCATATATTTTGCTCGCTTTTTAAAATATTGCCGCGCGTTCAACGACGCCAGGGCAAGGTCAGCTTCTCCCCCATCGTCCTTACTCTAACTAAAATTACCAACTATTTTAAAGATACAAGGTTAGGCTATGTTAGGAAAAATATTGTTCGTCGTCCCTTTCCGTCATCCTGAGCAAAGCGAAGGATCCAGACGGCGAGTACGCCGGAAAAGTGCATGGACCCTTCGGCTGCAAACGGCCTTGAGGACGACGTATGAAAGCGAAAAACCTCTATTCCTCTTCTTGATCTTTGCGGCCGATTCCTATGAGAGCGCGTTCGTTGTCGTCGAACAGATAGCAGTTGTCTATGTTGAATCCTAAAATAATATCGCCGCCGATTGGTTCCGAGATGTTTTTTCTCGTTTTTATCGACATTTGCGAGCCGTCTCTTAGAAGGGCGTGGACGAATCCTTCTCCGCCGAGGTTTTCGGACAGAGCGACGGTTCCTTCCAGCTTATTGCCAAAGAAAATCGAGTTTACATGCAATATTTCGATGTGCTCGGGGCGAATTCCCACGTAGTATTTTCTGCCCGCGTCGTATTCGATTTCAGGATTCAGGCGAACGGAAATTTGTTCGTCCGTTTGCGTCTGAAACGTCGAGAGTTTGCCTTTGTTACGCAAAAATGAAACAGGAATGATATTCATCTCGCTGGAGCCTATGAATTTTCCTACAAAAATATTCGTCGGGGAATTATAAAGCTCCGCGGGAGCGCCAATTTGTTCGATGGAGCCGTCTTTCATGACGACTATTTTATCGGCGAGGGTCATAGCTTCGGCTTGATCGTGCGTTACGTAAACCATCGTAGTGTTTAGCTGGGTTTTCAGCTTCGCAAGCTCGTATCTCATCTGACAGCGCAACGCGGAATCCAAGTTGGATAGAGGCTCGTCGAATAAAAACGCGTATGGATTTCTGACTATCGCTCGACCGATGGCGACTCGCTGTCTTTGTCCTCCTGAAAGTTCTTTAGGCTTTCTCTGCAAAAGATGGTCGATTTTTAGAATTCTGGCGGCGTTGGCGACTCGCTTTTCGATTTCGTCCTTTTTCAGTTTGCGAACCTGTAAAGCGAAAGCCATATTTTCGAAAACCGTCATGTGAGGATATAGCGCATAGGACTGAAACACCATCGCGATTCCCCTGGTGGCCGGCGGAGCGTCGTTTACGCGGCGGTCGCCGATTAGAATCTCGCCTGAATCCAGATCTTCAAGACCGCATATCAATCTCAATATCGTCGATTTTCCGCAGCCGGAAGGTCCGACTAGAACGACGCATTCTCCGTCTTCTATCGTCAAGTTTACGTTTTTGATGATATGAGTGTCTTTAAAAGACTTGCTCGCGTTTTTTAGAACGATGGACGCCATTTTTTAATCCTATATCAATCAATCGCCGTCCGCTAGTCTCACCGCGGACACAACTTTCTCGTCTTTTTCCACCCGAAATAAAATAACTCCTTGAGCGCCTCTTCCGGTGACTCTAACGTCGTCGATAGGGCAGCGAATCAACTTGCCGCTGTCGGTAACCAACATTACTTCGTCGCCGTCTTTTACTGGGAAAACCGCCGTCACAAAGCCGTTTTTCGAGCTTATCTCAAGGTTTTTTACGCCTTGAACGCCGCGTCCGCTAGTCCTGTACTCGAAAGAAGACGTTCTTTTAGCGTAGCCCTTTTCCGTGACGGTTAGGAGCATTTGCTCGACTTCTTTCATTTCTTCATATTTTGCCGGCGGCTCCATAACTTGATCCTGGATCATCTCCTCGCCGCTTCTTCTAAGCCAGTTGGAATATTTTATATATTCTTCTCTTTCTTCGACGGTCGACGTTCCGTTGTTTAGAATCGTCATAGATACGACTTCGTCGTCTCCGAGCAATTTAATCGCTCGCACTCCAGTCGACGATCTGCTATTGAAGACTCGAAGCTCGCTTACCGGAAATCTAACGCATTTCCCA
>JAISHN010000080.1 GCA_031262635.1 Holosporaceae bacterium | reverse complement strand
CGCATTCTCCAAATCTGTATATATCTCCTATAGTTATAAGCAAAAGCGTTTTATAGCGTTCTGCGTTTGGAACAAGTAACTTGTCCATTTTTTCTAAAAACGCTTTTAAATGAGGAATTAATTTCACTGAATTAGTGTAGGTCGCTTTCAGGCAATCGTAAGGAGCGCAAATAGAAATCGCTTTTTTTAGAAAAGCGCTTTTTTCGGAAAGTCTCATTTCTTTCGAAAGATAATCCAATCCTATGCTTTGAACGCTTCTATGTATCGACGCTTCGTCTCCGTCGCAAGAAACTACGGAGTATTGTTTTAGATAAGAAATTAAATTGTCGGCGACTACGGCTCCGCTCATTTGTCTCAAGATTTTTAAAGGTATCTTTTGAGAATCGAAAAGGCAGATTAGTAATAGAAGCTCGCCGAACGATTTATTTTTACTGAGAATTTCTCGAAAATTCGACGTTACTATTCCATATCTTGTTTTGTCATAATTCAGGCTTTCAGCCATAAGCCGTTTGCTTACGGTCACGAATTCGTCGCTAATTTCAGAAGTTCGTTTTAAATATTCCGATAAAGAAATTCCCGAGATTTTTATGTAGCAAGCGGCGGTAAAAACGTCGAGAGGATAACCTGGAATTTGCTTCAAGAAATTCGCCGTTTCCTTGTTCGGCGGAATTCCCGACACGCTTTCGAAAAGTTCCGCCTTTTCGTCCTCCTCTAATTCTCCCACCGATATCGCGTCTATATCTCCTAGATATCTCACGGTTTTTATGTTTTCGTTGCGAGTGGTGATAATAACTTTTCCGGTTCCCCAAACTTCTGGATTATTGGGGCAAAACTCCTTCAAATATTTTAAATCTTCCAGATTATCTAGAATAATCGCCCAATTCGGCAGCTTTTTCATTCTGTTTTGTATGAAATTGAGCAATTTTTTTCGTTTTTCGATTTCATTCGGAATTCCCGCGATAAATTTAAGTTCTTCTTTACTTTCTTTATCGGTCGCGAGTTTGTCCGCGAGATCGAACATAGAATTTAGTATCGAATTCTCCGCGTCGGCGTTTATTTCAAACTTAAAATCGGCGCGTAGTTTCAGCAAATGCTTTCTAGCCAAAGCTGTTTTTCCCGCTCCTCCGCAGCCGATTAGAACTATTATCGAGATTCTTTTCTCTTTACATAAAGCGGCTTCGATTTGTTTGTCTATACTTTTTCTTCGCATAAAGTATCCGCGTTCTTCGACGGTTTGATCGCCGGTTTCAAAAATTTTAAACGCGAGCGGCGACAACAACATCGTTACGGTCGCCGCGGCGCAAATCGTTCGCCTAATATGTTTCTCGCGGTCGATTTTTGTGAAAAAACTGGTTTGAGAAATTTTTTCATATCTTTTTTGCAATTCGTCGCGAAGATCGGTCTTTTTCAAAAAATCGATCGCGGCTTCTCGCGTAAAGCATCCGATTTTTATTAAAATGTGACGAACATGGGTTTCCGCGGTTCTAGGAGAAATGTTCAGCAGCTTAGCGGTTTCTTTGTTCGAACAACGAGCCGCTACGCAAGCCAATACGTCCAGCTCGCGATTGGAAAGAGATTTTATGGAATTCACCGTGCTTTTTATTACTTCAACATACCTTGCAAACGCAACGCCTATTTATACTTGTAGTTGTTTATTATTGCAACTCTTGCGTTCGGGTTGACTTTTTTCGTCGCGCTGAGAATAACGGCGCCTATTTCCTTCGTCCTAGAGCCGACATGGCGAGACCGCAGCCGATGGCAAAAGTGATCATTGAACTGCCGCCGTATGATAAAAACGGGAGCGGAATGCCTACGATTGGAAAGAGTCCTATCGCCATCGCGATATTTACGAAAACGTGTAAAAACGTCAGCATTCCTATTCCGTAACAAACGAACTTAGCGAAATCGCTTCTCGCTTTAGAAGCCGTCCAGAAAAAATATCCGCAAAGAGCTAAAAACAACGCGATTATAAATAAGCTTCCAAAAAAACCCCATTCCTCCGCGGCCATCGCGAAGATAAAATCCGTGTTTTTCTCAGGCAGAAAATTTAGAGAGCTTTGCGTTCCTTCCAGAAGACCTCGTCCGAACGCTCCGCCGGAGCCGATCGCAATTTTTGACTGCAAAATATGATAACCGGTTCCAAGCGGATCGTTATCGGGATTAAGAAACGTCAGAATTCTGTTTCTTTGATAATCATGAAGAAAAAACCATCCAAAAGGACACAGCGTCGCGCACGAACCCGCGATTGCGACGAAAATTTTCCATGGAAAACCGGCTAAAAACATCATTCCGATTCCGACGCAGACAAGCAAACCGGCGGTTCCTAAATCCGGCTGTTTGCATATTAAAATCGCCGGAGTCACAGTAAGCAAAAACGGAAAAACGTGACGCTTAACATCCGCCGTTTCTAGAGGAGACAGAACGGAATAGTACCTCGCTAGAGCTAAAATCAACGCTATTTTCATCGGCTCGGACGGTTGAAACGCGAAAAAGTATAAATTTATCCAGCGTTGCGCTCCAAGTTTTACGATTCCCAAAATTTCAACGACGATTAGCGAGAATAAGACGACGGCGTAAAAAATATAAGCGGAGTTTTTCCAATATCTCAAATTGATCATATGCGCGGCCTGCATAAGGCCGATTCCGACGACTATGTGAATTAGATGTCGCAAAATCTGCTCGTTAAAACGTCCGCCGCCGGCGCTGTATTGTCCTAAAAAACTTATGTATAGTAAAAAAAACAATATTAGAAATAGTATCTTAAATTCGTCTTGAAAAAATCTGTTTCTCATTTTTCCATCAGCTTGTCGAATATTTTTCTAGCGATTGGAGCGGCGACGGAAGCCCCTCCGCCTCCATGCTCCACAAAAACCGCGACGACGTATTTTGGATTTTTATATGGAGCGCAGCCGACAAAAAAAGCGTGATCTCGCCGCTCCCATTGAAAAAGCTTTTGATCCTTGCCGGCTTCGTTCGTTTTTATAGTTCGGACTTGGGAAGAGCCGGTTTTTCCGAAAATGCCGTAGTCGGTTAAACACGACCCCGACGCGGTTCCGTAGAGACAAACTCGACGCAACGCCTCTTTTATTATTTCAAGAAGCTTTGAATCGATCGGATTTTTGACTCTTTCTTTTCGTTCGCCTTTAATCAAAGTTGGAGAAAAATCATAATCGCCGGTGAAAATTTTTCCAAACATAACGGCCGATTGCGTTAACGTCGCCAGAAGACTCCCTTGTCCTATTCCGACGATCAACGTTTCGTAAGGTTTCCACGACGTTCCGCGTCTCAGAAGCTTCCAGCTCTTGCTTGGGACTAATCCGACGTTTTCGCTTGAAAGCTCCAAATCAGTTTTTGAGCCGTATCCGAATTTTTCAGCGTATTTCGCGATCGCGTTTATCCCCAATCTTCTTGCTAATTCAAAGAAATAACAGTCGCAGGAAAATATCAAAGCGTCGGATAGATTCATGTATCCGTGACCTCCTCTATTCCAGCAATGGAGCGTTCGATCTTCGAGTTTTACTCCGCCGCCGCAGAAGATCTTATCGTTTGGCGATATTACGCCTTCGCTTAGAGCGGCGAACGCGACGATTATTTTGAAAATCGACCCTGGCGGATACGAACAATCTATCGCTCTGTTTAATAATGGAAACAGCGGATCGTTTGCTATCGCGTTCCATTGATCCCGCGTCATTTTACCGGCAAGAAGATTCGGATCGAACGACGGAGTCGACGCCATCGCCAAAACTTCTCCGTTCGATATATCCAAGACGACGCAGGCTCCGGCTTTTTCATGCGATAGAACGTCGCATACATATTTTTGAAGCCGCGAGTCTATGGTTAAAGTAACGTCGCTTCCGTCTATAGGAGCCTGAGAATCGATGATTCTTACTTTTCTGCCGACCGAATTAACCTCGGTTTGGACGTTTCCAATTTTTCCGAACAATAAGTCGTTTAGCTCCGCTTCAATTCCCGTTTTTCCAATAAGAATCGAAGGGTCGTTTTTATTTTTTGAAACGTGTCCGACGATATGCGCGAATTCGAACGCCATAGGATATTCTCGAGCGTAGGCTTTTTCAATGAACGCTCCGTTTATTTTAAATAGAATCATAGATAGTCGGCAGTACTCGTCCCAAGTTAATTCGTCCTTTATCAGAATCAAAGGAAGTCTTTTTTTTCTGGAATTCGCTATGCGAGCGAGATCGCTTTCTTCTAATTTTACGCGGCTGTTTAAAAACTCTATATTCTCTTGGAAGTTTTTTCCTTTGCAACGTTCCATAAGCAATTTGTATCGATACGCGTTTCGAGCGACGATTTTTCCGTCGGACGTTATTATTCTTCCGCGTTTTGGCAGAATCGGCGATACCCTGATTCTGTTTTTTTTCGACAATAGCTCGTATTTGTTCGCTTCAATTATTTGCAATCTAAATAGATTCGCGATTAATACCGCGCTTAGTCCGATTGTCGTTAGGATAACGATTTTTGCTCGAAATTTTACTTCGTCTTTTGGATTGCGGTTAAACATCTAATCGTTTCTCGAGCGCTTTCCATATTCTTGAAGCGACCGCTCGTTCAGTTCCGCTCGCGTTTATTAACGCCGATCGAAAAGAAAAAATATCGGCGATTTTTCTAAAACCTTCCCTAACGATCTCGTGTTTTTGTAAACTCATTTTGTCGTATTCGTCGCAGATTAAACTGCGTTCCGTCGCTCGCCGCTTTGAAACCTCCGCCTCTACGTCGAGAACCAGAGTAAGATCCGGCTCAAAATCTCCAATCGCGATTCGCTTCAGTTTCATTATATCTTCGATGGAAACGCCTTTTAAAAGACCTTGGTAAACTAGCGTGGAATCGTAAAATCTATCGCAAATCACGAAATAGCCGTCGTTTATTCGCGGAGATATTATTTTTATGAAATTATCTCTACGAGCGACGAATAGAAGCAGAAGTTCGCATATTGGATCGATTTTTTTCGAGCTTTTCAAAAGCTCTCGTATTTTTTCGCCGATCTCGTCGCCTCCAGGTTCGCGAGCTACGAAAACTTTACGCCCCTCTTCGAACAATCGTTGAGCCAAGATTTTGGCCTGGGTCGATTTGCCGACTCCCTCGCCTCCTTCAAAAGTAACAAATTTTCCTTTCGGGAAGCTCACAGTAGCTCCTATTGAGCGATTTCAATATTTACGACGGTTTCTCCGTCCTTAGGGCAACCTCCAAGGTTGGAAAAATCGCCTGAAATAACGCGTTTTAGTAAAATCTGTATTCTCTTTAAAATACCTACTCTCGCGACGGGTTCGCAGGCAAACAAGTCGTAAGTTTTAGATTTAAAGTTTCCGTACTTGTAGACCAACGTTCCGTACTTCGCGCCTAAGATCGTCGGAGCTTCCAAAGGCTGTTTAAATTTTGCTTCGATTTTTAGACGATCTCTATACTTCCTAAAAACAGAGACGGTTATGTCTTCATGAGAGCAAAGGCCTACGCTGTTTTTCTCTCCCATACAGACCGCCGCTTCGGCGATTGGTTTGCCGGCTTCGGCTATTTTTATCTGAACGAATCCTTTGAACGCGGCGGCAAGCAATTTGTTCGCGTCTATAGCTCTCGCTTTCGCCGATTTGCATCCGTTGACGACGGCTATTAAACGCTTTCCGTTGTTTTGAGCGGAAGCCGACACTCCGTATCCGCCGGCTTCGGTTTTTCCCGTTTTAAGACCGTCGATTTTGAGAGCGTTTCCTAAAAGCGTGTTGCGATTTTGTTGAGTTATCGAATTTATAGTGAAAGTTTTTTCTGAAAAATAATGATAGAACTGAGGAAAATCAAGAATGATGCGTCGCGAAATCATCGCTATGTCGCGAACGCATGAATAATGCTCTTCGTCTGGCATGCCGGTTGGATTCGTGAAACGCGTGTTTTTCAAACCAAATTCTTGAACTTTCGCTTCCATTCTTTCCGCAAAAGTTTCGCAGTCTCCAGATATACCCTCGGCTATAACGACGCAAGCGTCGTTGCCCGAATGAACTATAGCGCTCCTAATTAAATCTTCGATTTTTGCCGTAGTTCCCGCTTGAAAGAAGCTTTTGGAGCCTTTTATCTTCTGAGCGGCTTCGCTTATAGGAAACTCGTCGTCTAGCTTTATTCGACCCGCGGCGATCTCTTCAAATAATATGTATAATGTCATTAACTTAGTCAGCGAAGACGGAGCGCATTGTTCGTCCGCGTTCTTTTCGTAGAGACAATCGCCGGTATCGCAGTCTATTACAATAGCCTGCTCAGCGCTTACAAACTCCTCCGCCTTCGAAGGTCGATTTTTTTTGATCTTTTTTTCGATCAATTCTCTTAGAGCGACGGATTTTTTCGGCTTAACTTTCTTTGCTTCGCAATTATTGATAAACAACGCGACGACGGCTAATGCGATTGCTATTTTTTTCATTTTTTGCGCTCTCTAACGTTTTGGCGAATGATACCAACATCGCGACGATAATAGAAGAAGCCCCGCGAGGGTTTTTCTCTCGGAGTTTGGCGACAAATAAATCTACGCGTATTTATTGTCGCTAACAACGCTAAAAATCTTCGAGCAGGTGATCTTTCAACTCGTTGTTAGAGTCTATTTTTTTAAGCGCTTTCATAGTTCTTTTGTTTAGGCCGCCGATGATAACGTCTATGTTTTTAGATTGAACTTCCGCGATAAATTCCTTCAATACCTTCGCTCCGCTTACGTCGATAAACGGCGCGTTTTGCATGTCGACGTATATCGTATGACGCCTTCTCGGCAGCGATCTAAGAGCGTTTTGCAAAATTGGCGCCGCGCCGAAAAACAGCGAACCGCAAATTCTAACGCACTCGCATTCTTCCTCGCGATCTTTCACGACCATTATTTTGGAAAAAACTTCGGTCGTCGTCGTTTCCACCGATCTTCTTATGAAAAAAAACGCCGAAAGAATTAGCCCTACTTCCACCGCGACCACGACGTTTATCAACAGCGTTACTAATATTGTCGCAATAAAAACCAAACTGTCGCTTTTGGGAGCCAACAATATGTATTTATTTCTCTTTAACGCCGCCATATTCCAAGCCGAAGAAAAAAGCATCGCCGACAAACAGGATATAGGGACGATTTTTATAAAATCTTCTAAACATAGAACGTATAACGCCAAAAACAACGCGTTAAATAAACCGGCGATCGGCGTTCTCGCTCCGGCTTTTACGTTTATCGACGTAGTCCCAGGGGCGCAAGTCGCCGGAATTCCTCCGAAGACGGCCGATCCCAAATTGGCGATTCCCTGGCCTATCAATTCCATATTCGAG
>JAISHN010000007.1 GCA_031262635.1 Holosporaceae bacterium | reverse complement strand
GCATCAGAATTTCATGAAGATCTATCATCGGTATAAGCGCAACCCGGAGGAGAGTTCGCTATTGCCGCAAAAGCGGGGTCCGAAGTTCAAGACGAGGCGGACGGATTTGTCGATAGAGGCGGAGATCATTCGTTTGAGAGAGTTGGGCAACAACCGTTACGAGATAAAGGAGATACTGCGCTCCAAGGATCTCCTTGCTCCGTCGGCGACGACAATCTACAATATCTGCAGAAGGCATGGGCTGAACAGGCTGAACCAGAGTCAGAAGCAGGAGAAGAGGAAGATAATCATGAGCAGAATCGGAGAATTGGCGCATATCGATTGCCACGATTTATCTAGAGGTTTGACGATGGACGGCGGCAAATACTACCTGCTGGGAGTAATCGACGACTACGGCAGGCTCGCGTGGGTTGAAGTATTGAAAGACAAGAAGGCGCCGACGGTGATGTTTGCGACGCTGAAGGCGTTCAACATGCTGAAACACAGGTACGGAGTGGAGATCGACGCGGCGACGATGGACGACGAAGCGGAGTTCGGAAGCGGTCGTTTCGCGAAGAACAAAGAGAGCCATCCGTTCGAGGTTTTGCTCGGAGAAATGAGGATGGAACGCGGGTATACGAAGCCGTACAGGCCTGAGACGAACGGGAAAAACGAGAGGTTTTGGAAGACGCTGAACGAGGAGTTTGTCGAGGGAGCGTTATACGAAAACCTGGAGAATCTGAAAAACGAGCTGCCGGGGTTCTTGGTTTATTACAACGAACATAGGCCTCATAGCTCTATTAATAACATCCCCAAAAATGTAGCGAATTAGTTGACTTCTACAACAATGACGGAAAGGGACGACGAACAAAATTTTTCCTAAAGCGACCCGGCGATTTCACATGACTTATCCTTAGAAATTATCTATCCTAATCAATATGAAAATAGGAATAATTGGAATTTCGGGAAGAATGGGGAAAGTCCTGTCGGAGATAACGCCGAAAGACGAGCTGATCGGCGGAAGCCGTAGAGCGACTTCCGACGAGGAGCTGGAAGAGATTGTCGAAAAAAGCGACGCGCTAATAGATTTCTCAACTCCCGCGGCCGCGTTAAAGGCGATGTCCGTCGCCGCAAGGCAAAAAACTCCAGTCGTAACGGGAACGACGGGTTTTTCTAAAGAAGAATTCGAACGGACGCGCGAGTTTTCGCAAGCTATCCCGATACTTCGCGCAAGTAATTTTAGTTTAGGCGTAAATCTCATGGCGGTCTTGGCGAAAAAGTGCGCGAGCGTTCTGCCGGACTTTGATTTCTGTATTATAGATAAGCATCATCGCGGCAAAAAAGACGCGCCGTCCGGCACGGCGTTGTTTTTAGCGGAACAAGCGTCGCAAAAAGCGCAGATTGTCTCGCTGCGAGAAGGCGGAGTCTTCGGCGAGCATATTTGCGACTTTGCCGGAGAAAACGAGGAGCTGTCGATCTGCCATCGAGCCTTTAATCGCAAAATCTTCGCGGACGGCGCGTTAAAATGCGCTCGTTGGATCGTTGGAAAAAGTCCAAAATTGTATTCCATGCAGGATTATCTCGAAGATATGAAATGTCTAGGGTAGAAGAAATTTGTAAGAGGCTCAAAGCCTCTATAAAAGAGCCGAAAACGGAGTTGAAATACGTTTCGGACTACGCTTTTCTGATCGCCGTGGTTTTATCGGCTCAAACAACGGACGTTCAAGTGAATAAAGTCACGTCCGAGTTATTTGAGAAATACAAAACGATAGACGACATTCTAAATCTTGGATTGGAAGGACTAAAACAAAGAATTCGCTCGATTGGATTCTATAACAATAAAGCGAGACACATAATCGCTCTAAGCGAGATTCTAAAATCAAAATTCAATTCAAAAGTTCCGCGTTCTCGCGAAGAATTGGAATCGCTGCCAGGAGTCGGTCGCAAAACCGCCAACGTCGTTATGAACGCTCTATTTGATCGGCCGACTATCGCCGTAGACACTCACGCGCTTCGGCTAAGCAAGCGGCTCGGCTTTTCAAAAAGCGGCGATCCGCTGAAAGTCGAGGCCGATCTCGAAAGAATTATTCCAGAAGAATACAAGAAAAGCGTAAGCAATTTACTTGTTCTTCACGGAAGATACGTCTGCAAAGCCAGAAAGCCAAATTGCGCCGGCTGCGTATTGGCCGACCTTTGCGATTCTAAATCTCCAAATTAATCCTGCGACTCGGCAACGTAACGTATCATTAGCGATCTGATCGAAAAGAGTCGACAGTATTCCGCAACAGAAGTCAGATTGTCAACGTCGTCGTCGACAAACGCGAGAACGTCCGGTTTAGATAGAAGCCCGACATGCGTAGCGGCCGCAAGCGCTTCTCCTTTCGAGCAAGTCACAGCTCGCTGAATAGCCTTGTCGACTAACGCCCAACTCTCGGGACTCGACTGCGCTTGTCTGAGGTCTGCTCGCGGCAATGGGAGAAGTCTTCCGCAAACTAAAAAAGTTTGATCGTTTTGAAATAAAACCGATAATGAGACGCATGTCGTAAAAATAGCTCCCGTTTCGCAATCGCAATCAATTTGAGTTCCCCGAGCCCACGCCTCTTTTAAAGCGGAGGCGCAGAAGTCTTCTTCGGGAAGAACGGATTTAAAAGATATGCCCAATTTTTTAAATTGAGGATGTAAACAGGTTTTTCCTATAAAATTGTCTCTAGAAGTGAGCGCCGCAATTTTCCATCCCGTCGCTTCCAATTCAAGCAAAGCTTGCGGAACGCGCGGATCGGTAAGTTCGACTTCGCTCGACGTCGCGTTCGCGTATCTTAATAAAGCGTCGTCGCAATCGGTAAGGAATAGGCGATTTTCTTCAGAACCAACGAATCCTTGAGTCAATCGACATACTTCCTCCCAACCGCGAGCTTCTCTAAAAACGCAAGTCTCCTCTTGCATAGACAAAGAACATTCGCAAAACGCAATCATACAAGTAAATGATATCTTTAATAATTTCATTTAGTTTTCTCCCTTAATTTTTATATAAATAACTAATAAAATTATTAATATTTTTTTAATACAAAAGTCAATGATATTTTATTTTATATTAAATAATATTTGAGAGAAAATTTTGCAGACTACCGCGGCGATAAGTCTGCGTTTATTTGTATCTTATTGCGAGTTAAGGATGATATTTAAACGGAATTCGCACGTCGGATATATCGGCGGAATGGCTGGGGGACGTGGATTCGAACCACGGTTGTCCGGTCCAGAGCCGGAAGTTCTACCGCTAAACTATCCCCCATTAGAACGTTGTTCGCTTATATCATAAAAACTCTGTTTTTCCTATACATTCCGCGAGCGTTCGTATATTTTTCGCTTTAGGCGGCATTGACGATTATGAGTAAGAAAAGTTCATCATCGCGATCGTGGCTTGAACGACAGGCTCGCGATCCTTACGTAAAACAAGCTCGCAAAGACGGATACCGCTCTCGAGCGGCGTTTAAATTAATAGAAATCGACGACAAATTCCGTCTCATAAAAACCGCTAAGCGAATCGCGGATATCGGAGCCGCTCCAGGCGGTTGGAGTCAAATTCTATCGGAAAGATCGTCCGACGACGCGAAAATAGCGGCTATAGATCTTTCGCAGTTTGATCCGGTGGAGAGAGTTCGACAGTTTATCGGAGATTTCGAGGATGAAAAAAATCAAACGGCCATAATGGATTACCTAGGCCGAAAGGCCGATTTAGTCGTATCCGACATGGCTCCGTCAACCATAGGCCACGCTCAAACGGATCACATTTGTATGATGAACTTGGTCGAGAGCGCCTACGCGTTCGCGCTGAATTTTCTTCAAGACGGCGGATCGTTCGTCGCGAAAATTTTTCAAGGCGGAAGAGAGAAAGCATTTTTTGAATCGTTGAAGAAGAACTTTCAAAACGCTCGCTTTTTCAAACCGAAAGCCAGCCGAGATATGTCGGTTGAGATATACGTCGTCGCGACGGGATTTAAGAAATAAGTCGCGATTATATGGCGGCCTCAAGGATAATGAAGGGAAGATTCGGCTGTAATCCCCTCTCCCACCCTTTCCCTTCGCAGAAGCTTGCGAGCGCAGCCAAGATTCAGAAGATATTGAAATTTCGCCGGATCCTCGGCCTGCAGCCAAGGATAACGAGACGTAGCAATTTTCCCTCTCCCCTCGCGGAAGAGGGTTGGGCGAAGGACATAATATCCCTTCGTCATCCTAGAGGAGGGCTTGCCCGACGAAGGAACCATATGATTTTCACGCGTTTTTTAGTCGTTTGGATCCTTCGGCCGCAAGCGGCCTCAAGAATGACGGAGAAATAGAACTTTCCGTCCATCATTTTCTATTAAAAACCATAAGGGCGAATAATTATTCGCCTCTACAATCCGCGGAGAGATAAAAAGAAGAAGTCGCCGCGCGGCGGGTTTTTTTAGTCGCTTCTTGTAACGATGAAAATGGAAACCGCAGGTATTTAAATTCATCATTCAATCGGTTAAAGTCTCAGAGAATTTTCAGACAGAGGGCAAATGGTTGACGCGCTGCAAATGTTGATCGAGCCGACGCTTGAGACGGTATATATGACGCTCGTTTCGGCGATTTTCGCGTTGATTCTTGGTTTTCCGTTTGGCGCCCTGCTGTGCGTAACGTCGGAGGGGAATTTAACGCCTAACGCCGCGGTAAATAACGCGTTAGGAAGAATTGTCAACGCGTTGCGCTCGTTTCCGTTTATCATATTGGTGATTCTCGTTTTTCCACTGTCTCGCCTGATCGTCGGAACAAGCATTGGAGCCTCGGCGGCGATCGTTCCGTTGTCAGTCGCGGCGGCTCCTTTCGTCGCGAGAGTAGTAGAATCGGCGTTGAAAGAAACGAGTCCCGATTTAATTCTCGCCGCTAAAGCGATGGGATCAACAAACGCTCAAATCATTTTTAAAGTGATAATCCCCGAAGCGTATCCGGCGTTGGCGTCTGGAATTGCGTTGACGATAATAAATATCGTCGGATATTCCGCTATGGCCGGAGCTATCGGCGGCGGCGGACTCGGCGATTTAGCCATTCGCTACGGGTATCAAAGATTCCGCGCGGACGTGATGCTAGGAGCCGTGGCGGTTATCGTCGTTATGGTCGAGCTGATACAGTATCTGGGCGACAAGGTCGTCGATCATATAATGGAAAAAAGAGGATTGCGTTAATAGGAGTAGCCGCGTCGATCTGCGGTTTTCCTCCATTATCTTTGCAAGCGCGGCGAGAAAAACGCTATTCTCCTTGTAACGGCGGAATAAAATATTTAAACTCAATAGCATGCTCACGCGCGGCAAGTTATTAATGTCTCTTTTGTTTGTTTGCTCATGCTCGTCGATTTACGACGAGAAAGAAGCCGCTATTTACGACGCAGAATTGTCCGAAAAATCTGAAATTATTTGCAAGGCTTACGCTAAAGAAATTGAACTCAGGAAAAATAACCGTTTGACATTGCAAATGGAAAGAGAAGCGGATAACAATTTTGCGATCGCTCATTGCGGCGTAAAAGAAAATATAAAAGCGATACAAGATCTAAAGATTAAGGCTTCCGACGGTTACGGCATACCCGTAAGACGCTATATCCCGTCAAATGAAGCAATGAAAAATTGCGTATTAATTTTCTTCCATGGCGGCGGCTTTATCGAAGGCAATATTGAAACGCATGATTATCTTTGCAGAAAGATCGCGAACTCGCTTGGCGTTCAAGTTTTTTCCGTCGATTATAGACTTGCGCCCGAACATAAATTTCCGGCGGCCGTTAACGACGCGTTCGACGTTTTTTCACGCCTATCAAAAGAGTATTCTAAAAAGAACGTCATAATCGCCGGCGAAAGCGCGGGAGGAAATTTATGCGCCGCGCTTTGTATAAAAATCAATCGCGAAGGATTTAAAAAACCGCTGGCTCAAATCCTTATATATCCGCTCTTGTCGGGAGATTTCGAATCGAAGTCGTTTCAAGCGTATGGGGAAGGAGGCATGTTATTAAAATCTGAAATGGAGCCTATTCTTAAGCAATATATAGGCGACGCTGAAAGATCTGATCCGTTAATCTTTCCGATATTACAGAAGGATATGAGCGTATTTCCAGAAACAGTTTTTATTGCCGCCGAGTACGACGTTTTATTAGACGGGCAGCTTGCGTTTAAAGCAAAATTGGAAAAAGAGAGAATTCGAACTAGAATGATAGTCTCTAAAGGAACAATCCATGGATTTACGGTTTATGGAGAAGTATTCGAGGAGGAGATAACCGATTCTTTAAAGAAAACGAGGGATTTCTTTAAATAAAACGTCTATAGTTAGTTTTTTACAAAAGGATATATTGAAATGAAAAAGACGTTGTTAATAGTCGTCGTCTTAATTCTCGGAGTATTGTTTTTCGCATTTCATAATCATAAAGACGCGAGTAAGAAGTTGCGGATCGGAGCGTCGCCGGCTCCTCATGCGGAAATACTGGAGCTAGTGAAAGAAGAATTGGAAAAATCCGGCGTAACGCTCGAGATAATTGAATTTACAGATTACGTCGCGCCGAATATCGCGCTAAGCGAAGGCCAGATCGACGCAAATTTCTTCCAGCACGCGCCATACTTGGAGAATTTTGCGAGAGAACGCGGGCTTGATCTCGTTTCGCTAACCGCGATTCATATAGAGCCTATGGGACTTTATTCAGAAAAAATAAAAGGCGTCGCGGAGTTGCGAGAAGGAGCCGTCGTCGCGATCCCTAACGATCCTGTGAACGAAGGTCGGGCGTTGCTTTTGATGCAAGCGAACGGCTTAATAAAACTGCGACCGGAAGCCGGATTGGAATGCGTTCCATCCGATATATATGGCAATCCCAAGAAGCTAGAATTTAAAGAATTAGAAGCCGCGCAGCTCCCTAGAGCGCTAGCCGACGTAGACGCGGCCGTCATAAACGGCAACTACGCGGTCGAAGCGAAGCTAAATCCGACGAAAGACGCTCTGCTTTTAGAAAACGCCGACTCGCCTTACGCTAATATTATAGCCGTCCGCAAAGAGGCAAAGGATGATCCAAGGTTTCAAAAGTTAGTAAAAGCCCTTAAGACGGACAAAATAAAAAACCGCATACTACAAAAATACCAAGGCGGGGTCGTTCCGGCGTTTTAATCGAGCGATCGGACTTAAGATTCTTCTCAAGAAGTAAACCACAAGTAGCGGAGTCTTTTGGTTTCGATACGAGCTTGGCTAACGCCGTCAAGAATAATTCCGCACATGAGACTTAAAAACGAAACAATCATTACGCCTGTCGACAGAATCGCGGTAGGCAGTCGCGGAACTAGTCCGGTTTCAACGAACGTTTTAATTATCGGATAAGATATCCCGACTGAAAGCGTAAATAACGCTCCGAAAATAGCGCCGAAAAAGAGTAAAGGCCTGGTTTCTTTCAGGAGTCTTAAGATGCTGATTAGGATTTTGAATCCGTCTTTAAAAGCGTTCAGTTTGCTGCGGGTGTTCGCCGGTCTTTCGGAGTATTTTGACTCGATCTCAACGCAAGGAACTCCTAGCACGAGCGCGTGAATAGATAATTCCGCTTCTATATCGAATCCGACGCTAGCTATCGGAAGCGTTTTTACGAATCTTTTAGAGAAAGCTCGATATCCCGAAAAAATGTCTTGAAACGAACTGTTAAACAACGCTTTTAACATGTAATTGAACATTCGATTTCCAAACTTGCGTCCGATTTTGTAAGCCGCGTCTGATTTAGCCTGGCGAACGGCCGCGACCATATCGGCTTTTTCTTCGGCGAGCGTCGCGAGCATTTTTGGCGCGTCCGCCGCGTCGTAAGTAGCGTCGCCGTCGACCATTATATACGCGTCCGCGTCTATCTCGGAAAACATTTGCCGAACTACGGCTCCTTTTCCTCTAATTTTTGCCGTAACTACTGTGGCTCCGGCTTTTCTAGCTAGCTCGGCGGTGTCGTCTTCCGAGCGATTGTCATAGACGTAAATCGTCGCGTCCGGCAGATATTTTTTGAATTCGGCGACCACTCGCTCGACGGCTCCGGCTTCGTTGTAGCATGGAATCAAAACCGCGATGTTTTTCATGAAAAACATAACAACACAGTAAAGGTTAATAAATCGTTAACGTCGCGGATTTGTTAAGAAAGCTTTTCAGCGGCGTAAAGCGTTCATTTTTGCGAGCGACGGTTTAGTTTCGTCGATCTTAATTCGTCGATATTTTGGCATCCGACGCAGAACATCGTCGTTTTTAATTCAAACGCCAAAGTTTTTATAAAAACTTCGCATTCGGACTGCGAAACGGCTATCTTCCGCAAAAAATCCGTCGCGTTTCCGCAGATTTTCGCTCCGAGGACGACGGCCTTCGCTATGTCTACGCCGGTTTTAATTCCGCCGCCGGCGATTATTTCCATATCGCCTTTTATTTTTGCGATAGCCTCAAGCTGCTCGGCCGTCGACAGCCCCCAATCTTCAAACGCTTTTGCCGCTTTTTTAATTATAGGCTCGTTCGAGCGCTCGCTTTCTATATCAGGCCAAGAGACGCTTCCAGATCCGCCTATTTCTACGGCAAAAACTCCCGCGTTTCGTAATTTTTTTGCGACGTTTTCCGAGATTCCATATCCGACTTCTTTCACAATTACCGGACGAGATATCGAAGAGCAAACATTCTCTATTTTTTTCAATAACCCCGAAAAATTTGTGTTTCCGTTAGATTGAAAAACCTCCTGCAGCGGATTCAGATGCAAAATAAGCCCGTCGGCTTCTATTAACTCGACGGCTCGTTTGCATTCGTCGATCGAATAGCCGTAGTTCAGTTGAACCGCTCCCAGATTCGCGAACAGCAAAATATTCGGAGCGTAACGACGAACTTTAAACGAACCCTCAAATTCAGGCTTCTCAAGAGCGATTCTTTGACTTCCGACCGCCATGCCTAAACCGAAACTTTGCGCGATCTCCGCTAGTTTTGCATTGATATTTCCGTCTTCGTCGCCTCCCGTAATCGACGAAATCATAAGCGGCAGCTTCAGCTTGCGATTTAGAAAATTGACGGAGGCGTCGACGCTCTCGAAATCTATTTCAGGCAAAGCGTTATGCTCGAATTCGTAGCGATCAAATCCTCCTCCAACGGCCAACCTATCGTTCGACTTAAGAGCCAAAGAAATGTGGTCTTTTTTACGCTGAGATATCAAAATTGATTCCTAACTATGTAATTGTTTTTCGGCGTAAATTCTCTTATATTTATCATCCTAGAAAGCATTTGCGCCTGAAAAATCCAAACGGCCAAAAAGCGTAGAAATCGTATAGACCCTTAGTCGGGCTTCGCCTTTCTGGAAGACTACGAGCATAGTAAAAAAATCACCCGCAGCAGCAACCGCCGCAAGCTTCCGCTCCTTCGACGTTAAACGACTTCCCGCAGCCGCAGCATGAGGTCGCGTTAGGATTTGAAAAAATGACGCTTCCTCCCATTGGACTGGCGACATAGTCCATCGTCATGCCGGAGATAAAAACAACCGCGTCCGCCGCGACGTATAGATTAACTCCGTCTTTTTCAACGAGCAGATCGCTCTGATCGGCTTCGTTCACGAAATTCAACTCGTAAGCCATGCCGCGACAGCCTCCTGGAATCACGTTTACGCGAATTCCTAGACAATTCTGCTCCGCGATCGCCTTTTTCATAAAATCCAACGCGTTATCTGTAATCTCAATCAGTTTTTCCATATTTTATCCCTTATTTTTCTCCCTATAATTTTGTATCGCCTTGCTCACCGCTTCCTCCGCCAGAACCGAACAGTGAATTTTCACCGGCGGCAACGAGAGATACTCCGCGACTTCGCGATTCTTTACGGTTTGAGCCTCGTTCAAGCTTTTGCCGCGTATCCACTCGGTTATTAACGCGCTTGACGCTATCGCCGCGCCGCAGCCGAAGGCTTTGAATTTTGCGTCGGATATTTTCCCGTCTTCGCCGACTTTTATCTGCAGCTTTATCACATCTCCGCACGCCGCCGCGCCGACAATCGACGTTCCGACGCTTTTGTCGTTTTCGTCGAGACTGCCGATATTCTTCGGATCGTTGTATCGCTCCATTACTTCTTTAGAGTACGCCATGGAAGCCTCCTTTAATAATATCGTCGTCGCTACCGCGCAAGTCAACTAATTCATCGCATTTTTTATGAACAAAACCGCGACGATTTACGTTTGTCTAAGCTCGCTTTCCCTCTTTTCCGTAATTCTTGCGAGCGTAGTGAAGCGAGGATTTAGAATTTGCCGAAGTTTCATTGGTTTTTCGGCCTACGTCCAAGGACGACGAGAATAATTATATCCCATTAGATTTTCAACCTATCGCCAGCAAATTTTTACGGAATTCCCGCCGGAGCGTTTTGCTGCGTACATGAATTGGTCGGCTATCAACATCGCGTCGCGAGTAGAAACGCCGTTCTTGCAACATACTCCGACGCTTGCGGAGCAACGAGCGTTTCCGAAGGAACAAGCGGCGATTCTTTTGCGGATTCGCTCGGCGATATTCTCAGCGGAAGCTCGCGTTACGTCGTTAATCACAACGACAAACTCGTCGCCGCCGTATCTAGCGACAATATCGGAAGTTCTAACGCATTTTTTAATCTTTCCGGCGATTTTTTTTAGCGTCGCGTCGGCGAAGGAATGTCCAAAATTATCGTTTATCGATTTAAAATTATCCACGTCTAGCATAATAACGGCGACGTTGCGTAATTTTCGGCTTTTATTTTTCAAATAGTTCTCTAAAAACGATCGGCTGTATACTTTAGTCGCGGAATCGAAGCACGATAAACGCAGTCCCTTTTCTAAACTTTTTGAAAATACTTGTCGTAGCTTTTGATACTTTATAGACGAGTTTAGCCTGTGTTTAATCAAAATAGGATTCGCCTCGGCGTTTACGATATCAGTGAAGCCTATGTCTAGTTTCGCGATTCGCTCGACTTTGTTTTCGCTGCTTCTGTCGTAAGTTAAAATTATAGGTTTGTACCGACTTGATTTTTGCGAACGAATATCAAGACAGCATTCGTCCGCTTTAGGATGGCCTATGTTTATAATAAACGCGTCGGAGTTGCAAACGTCGTCCGTCGTCGGCCAAGTTTCTCGCATTATTACTTCGCCGTTTTTAATGAGGCTTCTATCTAAAAAGTCTACGTTATCGTAAAAAAACATCGCTATTTTCCGAGCGTCGCATTTTTTTAGACGCATGCCGTCTAACGCTCGCGCATTCAAGGACAATCCGCTCATCTTACGCTCCGTCAAATATCGCCTGCACGGTTGCATATTTTTTACAATTCTCGATATTCGTAAAAAACGCGTAAGGAGTCGGACGCGTAAGTAAACGCGTAAGTATTTTGATCAAGTTTTATAAATAATTACAATGAATTACATATAGCTCGCCAGCTCTTTTCGCCAGACTTATCTTTTTCCCCGACAACGTATAAGAAATCCTCCGCGCGGGTCAGCGCGACGTAAAACAGGCGATAATACTCGTCGTCCTTTTCAGATTGCCTGATCTCGCGCAGCCGTTTTATTATCTGCGGCTGTCGCTTATCTGAAATATTCCAGAATAAAAACCCGTCTTCCGAGCGCAATAAATCTTCTTTTCTGTTCGCTCCATAATGAGACGCGTCCGCGAGAATTACAAACGGAGCTTGCAGCCCTTTCGACGCGTGAACCGTCATCAAGCGGACGGCGTTTTGATCGGCGAACGATTCTCTTTTAATCGCGAACTCGGACGATCTAAACCATTCGAGAAAATTTTGCGGCGACGGAGAATTTTCTCTTTCGTAATTCATTACAATAGCGAGAAATTCGTTTAACGCGTCGAGACTTCTTTCGCCGAGACGACCGATAAGTTTTTCCCTCGTTCCGTCGGCCAATACGCTTGCGAAGAAATCGAAAGTCGATAATTTTAAAGCTCGGTCGACGTAGTCGCGCAATTTTTCGACGCGCTCGTTTTCCTTAATATAATCCCAAAGGCAGTCGTCTTTCCGATCCAAGCAAACTTGCATTAGCTCGCTTTCCGTCATTCCGACGATCGGCGATTTCAATACGCGAGCGCATGTCAAATCGTCTGGCGGGAAAACGCAGAATTCCGCCAAAGCGATTAAATCCTCGACTATCGGTTCGTCGTTCAGGAGAACTCGATCCGCCTCCGTTACGGGAATATTTTCATTTTTTAACGCGCGGATAACGTATTCCATCGTTTTTCTACCCTCGTCGTTATCGCGGCGTTGGAACAAAATAAGAAAATCCGACGCCATGGCCGGCCGATCTCTCGATTCGACGAATATTTTGTTTTCTATAGCGTTTTTTACGATATCCGCTATGCCGGCGGCTACTTTTTTACCCGCGTCGTATTCTTCGCTCTCTTCTTTTTCGGGAATATCGACTATTTCGACGACTCCGGCGTTTGGATCTCTGTTCGTCGAATGAGAAAGCCCCGCAAATTTTTCCGCTAGCGTTTTATCGACGAAAGATAGAATATTTCCAGTCGTTCTGTAAGATTTGTTTAGCGGAACGTCGTAAAATTTTTGTCCCGCTCCTTCGGCTTTTTCTTTAAAAAGCTCTCGCATCTGCCGGAATTTTTTAACGTCGGCTCCTTGAAACGAGAATATCGACTGTTTTTCGTCGCCGACGACGAAAATCGTCTTATCGGATTGATAATTCGAGAAAAACTCGCTTGTAATTTTTTCGATTATTTCCCATTGCTCAGGATTCGTATCTTGCGCCTCGTCGACAAGCAGATGGCTTAACCCGCTGTCGATCTTAAACATCACCCAGTCTATATTGTTGAGCAATACCAGCGAAAGCAAAATAACGTCGTCAAAATCGACGCAATGGTTCGATTCTTTTAACTCGCGGAATTTATCGACTATTTCCGACATAACTTCCCAAAAAGCGACGTTTGCTTTCGCGAACGCGACTCGTTTTTTTATATCGGAGAACTGGAAAGCTATTTCCGCGATTTCTCTCATTCGTTCGCCGACCGCCGAATCAATTTTTTTTGAACATAATCTGCTTCTGATTTCTCCTTCCCGCGTTAAAAAAGCGTCGACGAATCTTTCGCTTGGAGCGATCGAGTTTTCTCGTAGAATTTCCGCTTTTTTGCCATCTTCCGCGCCTCCGCGAGACAATTCTTCCGCGAGTTCGGCGAAGACTTTTCTATAGTTATTTTGAAACGACTTCTCAAACAATAACGAATCGATTTCTCGATCGCTCAAATCGAGCCAATCTTCGTTAACGTCTAAAAAGACGGCGTATTGCTTTTTAAAATCGCCGGCTTGTGCGAGATGCCGTTGAATTTTTATCGCGTTGTTCTTTAAAATGCTGGAAATATCAGTCGCATAATCTGAAATTACCTTCCAATTATCTTTAAACTTCACGTCGGCTAAGACTTGTTTGACAGCCTCGTCCAACAGTTGATCCTGCTGCCGATCGTCGCATAATTTTACGTTTGGATACAATCCGGTTTCCAAGGGAAAAAACTTGAGCAGCCTGAAACAAAAACTGTGGATCGTTTGGATTGAAACCCACGGACTGTCGACGCTTCTCTCATACAAAGACCTCGCCGTTTTTATATAAGACTCGCCAAATCCGATGGACGACAGTTTTGATTTCAACTCCTCGTCCGTCGCTAAACTAAATCCGCGCAGAACGTCCGACAGTCGATTCAGCATCTCGGACGCGGCTGCGTTAGTGTACGTCAGACATAATATTTTCGACGGCTGAACTCCATTTAATAGAAGAGCCAGAATTCTGTTTATCAAGCTTTGCGTCTTCCCCGTTCCAGCGGAAGCGGAAATCCAAAGCGAAGCGGAAACGTCGTTGATTTTATTGGGGGTCATATGCCGTTTTTAAATTAAATGAAAAACAACAGTTCTTATATTAAAGATTAGCTTTTCTGATTTTTTATAAAATCTTTTATTCTTTCTTTATCTTCTATTTCTTGATCAGCCTTAGAATACAATTCTATAAATGTTATTTCATTAAGTTGTTTATTCAATACGTATGTAAGTCTAAAACCGCTCTTGCAGCCTTTGCCTTTTAAATCTCTGCATCTTATTTTCTTAACGACATAACTTTCAAATTTGTTGCTTTTGTCGCTATTGCATTCTTCTGTCAGAAAAATAGATTCGTTGTTTATTTTTTCATTATGAAATGGCTCTATGCTGAATTTTTTTAAATTTTCTATGTCGTCTTCAAGACTCGAAAATTTCTTACGATATCTTTTGAGATCTTTGTCGAATTCGGGACTAGTCTGGTATTTCACTATAATCTCTAACTGACGTTTCTGGAGTTCTATAGAAGACGCCTTCGTATTGTAATACGTCCTTATACTTAGCCGATATCCATGGAATATCCCGATGAGATAACTCTTCCAATTCTTTTGCCGTTTGATCCGAGTATTTCTTAATAGTTTTATTAATATATTCTAGTTCTTCCCCAGATAAACATTTTAAATCTGCTTCTCGGCAGGGAAAATACTTAACTTGAGGATAAACTCCATAGAAGCTTTCAAATTCATCTAGTTCTTTATTAGCCTTCATATCATTAATAATTTTGTCAAACAACAAAGGATAAGGGCCGTACTGCTGTTTTATATATTTCATCCCCATCAGTTGAGTTTCTTT
>JAISHN010000103.1 GCA_031262635.1 Holosporaceae bacterium | reverse complement strand
TGTGATATCTTTTTTCACGGCTAAAGTCCTCGTGTAAATCTTTGATGCTTTAGCCGCTTTTCATTGATATCTCAAGCCTTTTAATCCATTATTGGGGTTTTTACATGAATCCCGCCTATAGCAGTTAAAAAATCGTAAATTTTTTGAAAAACGTCTTCGCTTATGTTATATTCCATTCGTGGTATAAGCCTCTTATTTCAACAAAAAATAGCCTTATACCACGCTTCTTATTTTTTCCTAACAGAGCCTAGCGTCTTCGCCTTTTTCATTCCAGAAAAACGCCGCTTATGATATAGTAAGACCATTATGGCGTTTATGTTTTTTCTAGCGTTATTTGCAATTATTTTTGGCGCGTTTATTTCGCTAACTGCGACGTTTGTTTTTATTCTAGGAATATTTTGGCTGGGATTGGCGTTTCTATTCGTAGGATCGTTTTCTTCGCTAATATTTCTCTCGGAATTCATAATACCGATTCTTTTATTGGTCGCGTTGTTTCTAGGATCGAAGGCGTTTTTTATAAAATTCGATTCGGAAAAGCGTTAGATGCGTTTAAAAGAAAAAATCATACGACTAAAAACCGTAGACAGTTCTCATAAACTCGCCGTTCGGCTTGTCGAAGGCGGAAAGGCCGAGGAATGCGCGATCGTCGCGGAAGTCCAAACAGACGGCGTAGGCAGATGCGGCGGAAGGCGGTGGGAATCGCCGAAAGGGACTATTTCTCTATCCGTTATAAGAAAAATCCCGCCGCATAAAGAATTCGGAAGATTGTCGCTAGCAGTCGGAGTCGCCGTTCATGAGGCGATTTTACGCTATGTTCCCAGCGAGTTATATCTGCATTGGCCAAACGACGTTTATTATAAAAATTCTAAGGTTGCGGGCATACTTATCGCCGTGATAGATTCTTGGGCGATAATTAGCGCGGGGATTAACGTAAACTCCGCTCCAAACGCAGCCAATTCCGCTTGTTTAAAGGACGCTCGCGGAAGCGAGATTCCGTTGGAAGAATTGCTAGAATGCGTTCTAGCCGGATTAAGAGAGCGATTCGATAATTTTGACCCCGGGAAATTTTCGTTCATAAAAGATTATTGGTTACGTTTTGTTAAGGATATAGGCCGTAAAGTTACTATAAAAAACGGCGTGGATTCGATCGAGGGGATTTTTAAAGGAATAGACGATTCCGGCAGATTAATTTTGGAGAAGGACGGTCGAAACGCTTTTATTTCAAGCGGCGACATGTTCTTGAATACTGAGAGCGTGACGGTGAATTATGAGTAAAAACACGAGCAAAAAACTAAACGGGCTGCATTTTGTTCCAATAGGCGGATGTTCCGAAGTTGGAATGAATCTTTACGCCTACGTTTATAACGATCAATGGATTTTGATCGACATGGGAATGGGATTCGACGGCGACTACGGCCGCGAGCTAATCGTCCCGTCGCCTGAAGAGCTGGTAAAAAACAAATCGAAGATCAAAGCGTTGTTTGTGACGCATTCTCACGAAGATCACATCGGAGCTATTCCGTATTTGTGGCCGAAAATCGAATGTCCGATCTACGCAAGGCCGTTCGCCATCGAGATGATAAAGGACAAATTATCGCAGTTTGAATTGAGCGATACCGTTCCGTTAATAAAAGCTCAGCTAGGTCGAAAGATAGAAATTGGATCATTCGCCGTAGAGTTCATTCCGGTGGCTCATTCTACGCCGGAGTCGTCGGCTCTCGCGATTACGACTCCTCAGGGCGTTGTCCTGCACTCTGGCGACTGGAGAATCGACAACGATCCGGTTTTTGGAGCAAAGACCGACGAGAAAAGGTTAAAGGAATACGGCGACGCCGGCGTTCTCGCTCTCGTTTGCGATTCGACGAACGTTTTTAGAGATCAACAATTCGGCGCGGAAAGAGACGTCCGTAAAAATCTCATAGGTTTGGTGAAGAAATATAAGAAAAACAGAATATTAATCACTTGTTTCGCTTCGAATCTCGCTAGGTTGGAGTCTTGTTATATAGCCGCTAAAGAAAGCGGCCGGCAATTAGTAATAGTCGGAAGATCGTTAAAAAAAATAGAGCGAATCGCTAAAACCTCCGGCTATCTGTTGGATATTCCCGCGTTTTTAGACGAGAAGAAAGCCGAAACGCTGGATCCTTCCAAAGTTTTGCTTGTTTGCACCGGCAGCCAGGGCGAGGTCAACTCCGCTCTTACAAAAATAGCGAACGGCGAGCATAAAAGCATAAAGCTAAAAGAAGACGACATTATGATTTTTTCGTCGAGAATTATTCCAGGAAACGAAAAAGCTGTATTGGAAATTCAAAACTCGCTCTCCGACCGCGGCGTGAAAATCATTACGAGCGAAGACTGCGAGATTCACGCTTCCGGGCATCCGAGCAAAGAAGAGCTTGAACGCCTCTACGATCTAACGAAGCCGAATATTCTTATTCCTATTCACGGAGGAAAGCTGCATCTTCGCAGACACGCCAAAATCGCCGAAGAGTACGGAATTAAAAATATTATTATTCCAAACGACGGAGATTTGATAAAAATCGCCAAAGACAAAGCGGAAGTCGCGGCGAAACTAAGCGTAGGGACGCTCGCCGTCGACGGAAACAAGCTGCTTCCGATAGACTGCGCGGTTTACAAACAAAGAGCGAGCCTCGCCAACAACGGAGTCGTCGGCGTCTGTCTAAAACGTTCGAGAGGATTCTTGAAATTGATCGACATGACCTGTTACGGGATATTCGAAGAATCCGAACGTATAGAAGCGACCGATATAAGAAACGACGTTTCTTCGGAAATCAAATTATCCCTAGACGGAGTTTTAAGAGAAAAAACAGACGACGCTAGATTAAAAACCGCGGTCGAAAAATTGGTAAAAACCGCGTTTTTGGAAGCCAGAGGCAAAAAGCCGATCGTTATGGTTCATATCGCGGATTAAGAGGACGCTTCCCTTTTCCGTCGTCCTAGCGCGAAGCTATATACGAAGACAGAGACGCGTGAAAATCGCTTGAATTCCTCGTCGGGCAAGCCCTCCTCTAGGATGACGGAGAAGGAAGAAGCTTCGCGCTTCTTGCAACGACTTATTGCGGAGTATGAGCCTATTGTTTCAACAAAAATAGCCCCCATACCACTTAGTTAGGAGTATTATTTTTTGATAAAAATCCTCGGAATAGAATCAAGTTGCGACGAGACGGGAGCGGCGGTAGTTACTGAGAAAAAAGAAATTCTATCGAACGTCGTGTACTCGCAGATTGCGGAGCACAAGTCGTTCGGCGGGGTCGTGCCGGAATTGGCGGCTAGAGCGCATCTGGAAAGAATCGACGTAGTTGTTAAAAAAGCCCTAGAGGACGCGAAGCTGGAGCCGTCCGAACTTACCGCGGTCGCAGGAACTTGCGGCCCCGGGCTAATCGGCGGATTGATCGTCGGTTCGATTTTCGCAAAAACGATCGCGATGGCCGCGGGAATTCCGTTTATCGCCGCAAATCACATTGAAGCGCACGCATTGTCCGTTAGATTGACGGAAGACGTAAATTTTCCATATCTGCTTTTGCTTGCGTCAGGCGCCAACTGCCAATGGGTCGTCGTTCGATCATGCGATCGCTTCGAGGCGATCGGCAAAACAGTCGACGATTCCGTCGGGGAAGCCTTCGACAAAGTCGCAAAGCTGCTTGGCTGGGGTTATCCGGGAGGCCCTATCGTTGAAAAAATGTCGCGTCTAGGCGACGGCGATAGATTCTCGCTGCCGCGCCCAATGTGTCGCAAAGATTCGCTAAACTTTTCATTCGCCGGACTGAAAACTGCGGTTAAAATCGCTTTGAAAAAATGCGAAACCGAACAAGATAAAATCGACCTATGCGCGAGTTTTCAAAAAGCGATAGTCGACGTTATGGTTTACAAAATGAAGCGGGCGCTTGAAGTTTGTCGCGACAAAAACGTCGAATTATCCGCCGTCGCGATTTCAGGAGGAGTCGCCGCAAATAAACCTATGCGAGCCGCGCTGCAAAACGTCTGCGACGAACGAGGACTGCGTTTTTGCGTCCCGCCGATCAGCCTTTGTACGGACAACGGAGCAATGATCGCCTGGCTCGGCGCGGAGAAATTTCAATCCTGCCGCCGCGACGATCTGCGATTTGCTCCGCGACCTCGCTGGCCGTTTGGAGCTAAAGCGGAATAAAACCGCCGTTTAAAGAACGACGACAGACTGCTTTGCAACTCGTTGAGCCTGTTGTTTTGCGAATGAAAACGTATTATTCTGCCGGCGATTGGGAGAAACGTTATGAGAGCGAAAGTCGAAAAAAAGGATCTTTTACCCGCCGTCATGCGGGCTGTCAGCGTGGCGGACAAAAAGTCGGTCGTTCCGATATTGTCGCATGTTTTGCTAGAATTCGGCGAATCTTGTTTAAAATTAAAAGCGACTGACTTAGACTGTTCGGTAATAGAAAACATTCCCGCGGAAGTTAGCACGCTAGGATCGGTCGCCGTTCCCGCGGTTACTCTCAACGACATCGTAAGAAAATCGCCGGATTCCGCGGCGTTAGAATTCTCCCTTGCGGATAAAGGCGGCAAGTTAATCGTCGTCTCCGGAAAGTCGAAGTTCGAGCTATCTACGCTAGACTGCGCGGATTTTCCAGAAATCGCTCCTTTGAAAGAAACCTGCCGCTTTGATATAAAATCTTCAGATTTCAATAAATTAATTAGCAGAACGAAAATTTCTATTTCTCCCGAAGAAAGCCGTCATAACTTGAACGGAATTTACTTCCATAAAGAAGAAGACAAACTTAAAGCCGCTTCTACCGACGGTCATCGTTTGTCGGTTTCCGAGATAGACGTAAACGTAAAAGAAAGCATTCAGGGAATCATCGTTTCGAAAAAAACCGTTTTCGAGGTGAAAAAACTTCTAGACGTATTCCAAGAAGAGAACGCGTCGATAAGTTTCAACGCAAATCAGATTCAATTCGTTCTCGGCGCCGTTACTTTCATTTCCAAATTAGTCGACG
>JAISHN010000096.1 GCA_031262635.1 Holosporaceae bacterium | reverse complement strand
GTTAGCAAATTTTGGTCGTTTATAAGCGAGCTGTTCGTTTTTATTCGCCCCCGTCGTCCGCTGGACGGAATCATAGTAACGCTGCCGGCGGATATGTTGATTTCGGAAGCGTTCGACGTTGAAAAACACGCTCGCGAGCTGTTTGAGAGGATTTTTAAATTCCAACGCGACGTAAATTTTCATTTGCCGATATATTTGATTGTTACAAAGATGGATCTTATTCCTGGAGTTTGCGAATTCGCGCATCTTTTGAACGACAACGCAAAACAGCAGATTTTCGGATGGTCTTGCCCTTATTCCATAAATACGGCGTTTTCAACGGAATGGATAGACGAGATTTTTTACGCGGTCGACGAAGGAATTAGAAAAGCGACGCTTAATTATTCGGCGGAAAAAGAGCCGTCTAACGATTTGGAAAAGGCGATCTTGTTTCAATACAATGTCGATAGGATAAAATCTTCGCTAACGCAATATCTACATTCCATGTTTCAGTCGCACAATCCTGAAGACGGGCTGATTTTGCGAGGCGTATATTTTGCAGGCAAACAGAAGCGAGTGGAGTTAGCTTCGCCGGAAATCATAAGTCCCGCGGCGTTAGTTCCAGGAGCGAATGTTTCGTTCGCCAATTCGTATAACGATAATTTGTATTTCGTTCAGGATTTATTCCGAGAGAAAATCTTCAAGGAATACAATATCGCTTATCCGATTAAAATAGACGCTATCGATATGAACAAAACCGAGCAGCGGAATAAAATTATTCTCGTCGCGAGTTCGACTCTTATAGCGTTAGGGTGGTTCTGGGGAAATAACAACATCAAAGAAAAAATACGAGAGTATTATTTGGCGATGGCTTCCGTAAAAACGTCTATGAATAAAATAAAATTCATGGAAGCGAGTTTAAAAAGCGAAGAAGATCAAGCGCAAATAAATAAAGAAACGACGACTCTGCTAAAAAACATGCCGATCGTAAAAAGATTCGATCTTATTTCGATATTCGTTCCGCAATCTTGGTTCTCAACAATATGTCATGAAGCGCTGGAGACAA
The DNA here is from genome assembly GCA_031262635.1 of Holosporaceae bacterium. GTDB lineage: Bacteria > Pseudomonadota > Alphaproteobacteria > UBA3830 > UBA3830 > JAIRMQ01. The sequence continues at coordinate 19,034 of JAISHN010000096.1, read as the reverse complement.
TAGGCTTAGTTTTTGATTCGGTGATCATCAGAGCGATGTATATAGACATAAATTTAGACACGAAAAATATTTTACAAAACGCTCTTAATAATTTCGGCTCTTCCAGCAAAAAAAGAGATCTTTTTGACGTGAATTCGTTCGAAAGTTTCAAGAAACTTCGCGACTTCTCAAAACAAATAGGCGGCATAGAAAAAGTTAGCGCCGAGTACAACGCCATACGACAGTTAGAAGACAGAAAGAGCGTCGCAGACTTAACTTCCACGCTTTTTAAGGAAAATTTTCATATAGCCGACGAGGTTAAAAATAGAATTCCAAACAAAAAGTTGATCCCGCCTAAGTTCGACATAGCCGCGTTTAGAGATAAAATAGAGGATAATTTGAAATCTGTATACGCGATGTTCTTAAGGGATGTTTTAGACGTCGCGGTTGAGAAAATATTGCAAAATTTGTCTCAGGATATCGAACGAATCGTAGAGACTTCTCAAAACGGCGGCGAGCGTTATTCGGCTCAGGATTTGGCGAAGACTTATAATAAAACCGTTCTGATCTCGGATATTTTCAAAAGTAAAAACTTCGCCTGGATAACTAATAGTCACTTTATTCCTTGTCCGGCCTACGCCGAGATAATGAATCGTCTCGCCGTTTCGGACGTTATAAGACAAAGCTGCGTAAAAGAGCTGATTCAAACGGGAGAGCTTGAATTTCACAAATTTAGAGCGCGGCTTGCGGAATTTAAAACGGATTTGACGGACGAGCTGATTTCTTCCGACATGACTTCCGTTTCGACCGGATTCAGCGCTTTCCAGAAAGAAATTCAAGCGGTTTTGGATCAGCCCTTCATTTGCGTAACTCAGAAAGGAAAGCTTGTTACGACGATTCTTGAGGATAAAATGCTGATTTGGGAGATAAAGCGTCTGAAAGAGCTATCCGGCTTGATCGATAAATACTACGAATTTTGCGACGCCATGCCGAAAGACATACGGCCTCAATTTTACGAGATATATAAAGCGATCGCTCGCAAATGCTTCTATCCGATAATCGATTCTATGCTTGGCGCGGCGCAGATTTTCGAAGACGCGCCGCTAGGGCGTTCAAATAACTTACTGGAAGACGCGTATAAACGGCAGGCGACGAATATCAAGGACGCGTCGGTCGCTCTTCCTAAAATCGCGAAGCTTCTGGACGAGATCGAAGAGGAAGACAACATAAAAGACATTGGCTTTTCGTCGATGATAATCTCGCATTATTCGGCTTTGCTCGAAAAAATCGACGCGTTGTTTAATCAAGAAACGCCTTATTCGTCCGGCCATGCGGTTTTCGACAATTGGGACGGCGATAGAACTCCGCAATATTTGAATATCGGGGACAAAAACGATCTAAAAGCGTACCTTACGGCTCAGTTTGAAAGAATTCGCTTCCTCGCCAAAGACGCGGCTTCTCCGATCGTAGACCTTTTATCCATGCCGCATTTTGCGGATAAAATAAAAGTTCACGGCATATTAAAAAAATGGAGGGAAATAATCGACAGCATCGACGCTTACGAAGCTCAAAAGCCTGGAAACTCTATCGCCGCTCTCGAGAATTTCATATCCGATACTTTGTCCAAAGTTTCGATCGACTCTTTCGACGATCAAGGAGAGATTAAAACAATTTCCGAGACTAGCGGCGATTATTTCTTGTCGAAACGCTCCGACGTGGCGAAGCTGTTGATATCGAGAGCAGATATGGTTAAGTACGAGCGAGCGGCCGAGTCTTATAATAAAATAGAGGAATTTTTCAATAAAAACCTCGCTCACAAATTCCCATTTGGAAGTTCCGCAGACGACGCGTCGTTGAAAGATATAGAAGATTTCGTAACGCTGTTCGAACGGCAGAACGTCAAAAATATGATAGAAGTCCTTGAACGCAACAAGGCGATAAAAGGAATAAACGAGAAATCGATAGAGTTTTTGCGAAAAATGAACGACAAGCTCATTCCGTTCCTGAAAACTTGGATCGCTCACTCTAAATCGTCCGACGCTAGCGGAGCTTTGGTTACGTTCGGCGTTCAGACGCGGCCGTCGCCTGAAATCGAAGCGGAAGCTACCGCGGTTATGGACAGAGAGCTGCTGATAGACAACGTTAAGGTCGACGAAAAAGCTAGCGGTTTGTATTTCAACGACAACAAAGTCGAGATAACGTTCAATTGGGCTGAAGGCGACGAAAAACCAAACGATAAAAAGGCGGGCGGAAATCTGACGATCGACGGAAAGAAAGCGACGTTCTCGTACTCCGGCAAGTGGGCGATGTTCCGCTTAATCGAAGAAAACAAAGCTAATAAAGAATCGGAAGCTCCAAACGGCGTTTTGCTGCAATTCAATATTCCAATCGTCGATTCTTCTAAAAACGACGCGGAGTTGACCTCAAAATTGGTCGTAAAAGTTACGCCTATGACCAAGGACAAAGATAAAGCCGCTCCGACGGAATGGCCTGCGTTCTTGGAATCCTGTCCGAATCTTCACGAGCATGAAGAAACGCCGACAGCAAGCGTTCCGACTGAGAAAAAATTAGACGTAGACGTATCTTTCGACGCTTTTCCTAAAAGCGGAGGAGCGTAGATGATAAATATAGACGAGCTGCTGTCGCCGATCTCCGAAGACAATATATGCGGAGAATATTTAAGGTACGATCTCATTTACGATCAACTAAGAGAACTCAGACGCGAGGACGATCCTAGATTGTCTCAGGGAATTTGGCAAACGGAGCTGAAAAAAGCCGATTGGCCGGAAGTCGAACGCGTTTGCTTCTATTTATTGAAAACCAAAACGAAAGATCTGCAACTCGCGATGTGGCTTCTGGAATCTCTTACCGTAGTTCACAGTTTTCGCGGGTTTAATCAGGGCGTTTTGCTTTTATCGGCTCTGTGCGAAAAGTTTTGGGACGGCGTTTATCCCGCGATCGGCGAAAACGGCGCTTTAGCTTCTCGTTTGGCTCCGTTCGTCTTTTTCGCCGAAAAAATACAGAATAGATTGGCGCTTGTTCCTTTAGTCGAAGCCGCGGACGGCTTGCCTTACGGCTACAGCTTGTCCGACTGGATGCTCGCCCGTCGGAATTTTCAATTAAAGAATGAAAAAGGCATAACTTTAAAGCAATTAAAGAAAAGCGTCGTTTCCACTTCGCTGGATTTTTTTCAAAATATAGACGAAGCTTTAAAGCTATCGATAGAGAGTCTAAAAAAACTAGACGATTTTATCTCTGAAAAATGCGGAAACGAAGCGCCGAGTTTTCACGGCGTTTTAGAATTCTTAGAAGACGCGAAACGCGTAAACGCTGAAAATCTAGCGGAAAAACAAAAACAGATAACGGAATACGCAGCAAAGCAAGCGGAGAGAAAACGCGCCGCCGATCAAGCCGCTCAAGAACAAAACGCGCCTCAGGGAAAGAAAGAAGACGCCACTCTTGAACATGCCTACGCCGTCATGATGGAAATCGCCGCTTTTCTGGAAAAAGAACAGCCGCAAAGCCCCGCTTCGACTTTACTAAAAATGGCCGCGGCAATCGGTAAGAAAAACTTTCAGGAACTGCTGGACATTAACGTAAGAAGCGGAATTTCCGTCGTAAACGCCATCTCCGAACTCCATCGAGCGCTAACCGCGAATCCTGAAGAGATAGAACGAAAAAAACCGCTTCAGGCGGCGAAGTAATCCTCTAGAGAGCTATAGAATAAATGGCGAGATATTATAGGCAGTGTTAGGAAGAATTTTGTTCGTCGTCCCTTTTCGTCATCCTGAGCGCAGCGAAGGATCCAGACGGCGAGTACGCCGGAGCGCGTGGATCCTTCGTAGGGCAAGCCCTCCTCTAGGATGACGGAGAAGGAAGAAACTTCGCGAATTAACGCGCCTAGCAATGACTTATTGCGGAATATAAATCTGTCGCTTGACTTAATCCGCGCGGCGGCGTATCAACTTAACGCTTTGCAGAGGGCGCTGTCGCAATGTCTAAAATAAATCTACTCGGTTTTACGCTCGAACGTTTAAAATCCGAGTTTTTGCGAAACGGATTTACTATTCTCGACGCAAAGCGGGTTTTTCCTTGGATACATACGAAACTCGCGCGGTCGTTCGACGTTATGTCCGACGTTCCGTTGAGGGTTAGAGAGAATTTGAAAGAAAAATTTTCTCTGGACAGGCCGGAATGTTTGGTTTTGCAAAAATCGGTAGACGGAACGCAAAAAGCCCTTTTAAAATTAGAAGACGGCAATTATGTGGAAACGGTTTTAATTCCCGAAGAAACTCGCGCGACAGTTTGCGTTTCGTCTCAAATCGGCTGCGCGATCGGCTGTAAGTTCTGTCATACGGGAACGCAGCGTTTCGTTCGCAATCTCTCGTCGTCTGAAATAATTTCGCAGATATTTTTCTGGAAAGACGTTTTTGGAAAGCCGATTACAAACGTCGTTTTTATGGGTATGGGCGAGCCTCTTTTGAATTTTGAGAATCTATCTGACGTTTTAAAATTATTGCTTGACGAAAAAGCTCATAATTTTTCTCGAACTAAAATTACGATTTCTACGTCGGGGATCGTCGGCGACGCGCTTATCGAGCTTGCGAAATTCCGCGTAAAACTCGCGATTTCTTTACATGCTTCGAACGATGAAAAACGCTCTTGTATCATGCCGATCAACAAAAAATACGATATAAAAACGCTTTTTAAAGCCGCGAGAGAGTATCTAAGAAACAGCGGAACGGATCGCGTTACTTTTGAGTATTTATTATTAAAAGGCGTAAACGACGAAGATTCGGACGCTACAGAGCTGAGCAAATTATTGAGATCGATTCCATGTAAAGTAAATCTGATCGTTTACAACGACTGGCCAGGATCTCCTTTTGTCGGAAGCGGCAGAAATAGAGCCGACGAATTTTCCAGAATTCTGCTTTCCAAAGGCGTTCGCGCGATTATAAGAAAATCCCGAGGAGACGACATACTCGCCGCCTGCGGTCAACTAAAGACGCAAGCGTCCGCCGTTCGCGCTGATAAAGAAGCGGGGATAAAAAAATGACGGTCAAAAGATGCTCTTGGGCTAATTCCAGCGCATTGTTAAAACGATATCACGACGAAGAATGGGGAAAACCTACGCATGACGATCGACAATTATTCGAGATGTTGATTTTAGAAGGAAAATCTTGCGGTTTGAGCTGGGAAATTATTCTTAAAAAACGCGATCGTTTGAGAAGCGCGTTTGATAATTTTGAGCCGAATATTTTAATAACGTATGACGACGCGAAAATCGACGCGCTTATGCAAGATCCTGGAATTATTAGACACAGACTAAAAGCGCAAGCCGTTGTCGAAAACGCTAGAGCTTATTTAAAATTAAAAGAATCATACGGGTCGTTGGATAATTTTTTACAGAATTACGCGAGCAATCAGCCAAGTCAACATAACGCTTTTCCAAAAATAATTATTAGAAACGAGACGTCCGATAGGTTAAGCAAAGACCTTAGAAAATTCGGATTTAAGTTTGTCGGATCAACTATTATATATTCGTTTATGCAGGCCGTCGGAATAGTCGACGATCACGAGCCGGATTGTTTTGCGAGTAAAACGATAGGAGATGCCGTTTGCGCTATTTTGCAATAAAAACTCCTGGTGCCGCCGGTGAGAATCGGACTCACGACCTCGTCCTTACCAAGGACGCGCTCTACCACTGAGCCACGGCGGCTTAAAAGTCGTCGAAGATTAGCATATCGTCGCTTTAAGAGGAAGACGCGAATTCATTATTTGTAGAGCAAACTCGACGAACAAAATTAGAACGACCAAAAGAAACGTAAACTCCGTTGTTTTATTTTAAAAAAATAGTTATCGGCAGCGGCTGTGGATAACTCTGTTGATAATCTCCAAAACGGCATATAAAAAACGCAAATTTTCAAGCGGTTATTTTAGTCTGGCCGCTTTTTAAGCATCGCCATAACTATTTGTTTTTAATAGCTTTTTCCGGTATCAAATTGTTTTGTTTACGATTTCGAAGTTTTGCAAAAAAAATGGTTGCGGGGTTGTGCGCATTTATTAAAAATTTTCTCTAACGAGCGCGTAAATTAATTCCGCAAGCTCGTCTTCTTTTTCCTCGGTTTTTTATTATCTTACGCGTCATTATAAGGACTAACACGGTCGCCACTGTCAAGAAAACGCAAGACATAACGGTAGTAATGCTGCCGCTAAATTTCGCTCCCATAGAAATACAAACGGACATGACAAGATTTCTAAACATAACCACGGTCGACGCTCCGACGCAGGTCGATTCGTTAGCGGCGTGCAGAGCCTTCAATATCGACGTTGGGACGAGAAACGCGCTTCCCGCGCATTGCAGGCACATTAACGTCAACAAAGCGATCGGAGTCCACGGCGAATGATGAAGAGTCAGATATACTATGTAGACGCCAAAAACGCCGTACACGCACGCGCCGACTCTTCTTGCTATCCTAAGCCGATATCGTTTGACGATAGCTCTGTAAGCGAAAGTCGCGAGCACGTAAAAAAACAGCGGAATCGCGGAAAATATCGCGATATTTGCGGAATTATTCAGGCCGAATTTCGAGCAGATAAACGGAGCGCTCGTCGCGAATATCATATATCCGCCGGCGAATAAACCTGGAATCAAAGCGTGAATCACAAAGGAATAATTATTTAAAACATGCTTATAGCCGCGGAAAAATTTTGCGGAAAAAAAGACTTTTCTCGATTTTTCGGAAGCTTTCGCCGGATAAACCCAGAAAAACGCCAAACCGACGAGTTGAGCTAGCGACAACGCTAAAAAAGCCGCTCTCCAATCGCTAATTTCCGCCAATATTGATCCGACAAACGGCGACAAAATCCACGCTATAGGTTGGTACAATTCGAGTATTCCCAATACTCCGCTTTTTTCTCTTTCGTTGAATCTTTCGTTAATAACGCTCTGAGAAACCACGTAAACTACGCTAGAACCGATCGCCTGCATGAATCTCATGATCATAAACGTCATGGAGGAACTTGAGAGCATGCAGCCCCAGTGTCCTCCTATTGAAATCGCGAGAGAGGGCAGTATTACCGCTCGGATCCCATACGCTTCTATAAAGGGGCCGCAAGCGGCGCGGCCGACGAATTCTCCGATCAAATATGTGACGAGGGTCATTTGCGCTACGGCGTTAGTCGTTTCTAAATCAACCGCTATTTGCTTTAAGCAAGGAAGGTAAATACTTACGGCCGCCGACGTTACCACGTTGAGAAATAACAAGAAAAACGCCACCCTTTTATTGGATATCGTTCCGTCGGTTTTCAAAATAAGGCGTTTTATAACTCCCTTAAGCCTTTTCATACAAACCTTTTATCAAAGATCGCGCAGTATATATCAAAAATAATAATTAAGCATTAATTTTTAAGCCGTTTAGACGAAAGAAGAAAGTTTTTTAACGCAACTATAAAAAATTTCGTCATTTTTGCGAGCGAAGAGAGGATTCAAATTATTTCTTCCTTGCTCGAACGGGAGTAGGGGAGGGGAGAACGACGTTCCTTCAAGCAAATAGCTTAAGTACGACCTCCTACCGTTTAAACGTTTAATCTGCGAACAAACGCGTCGAGTTCTTCAAGATTACTGAAACTTATTTCAATAACGCCGGAAGTTCCTTTTAATTTCACGTTCGATTTTAAGCCGACTAAGGAAGAAATCTGATTTGCTAGGTTAGCTATTTCTGGATCGACGTAGGAAGCCGCGTTTTTCTTTTCCGCGCCGTTTTTGCGGCGTTTTACAAGTTCTTCGACTTGTCTGACGTTCATAGACTGATCCGTCGCTTCTTTGGCGAGCGAAACCGCGTCTTCCGCGCCGACTAGAGCGCGAGCGTGTCCGAACGCGAGCTTTCCGGCTCGGATCATGTCCTTAACTTCGTCGGGAAGGGTCAGCAACCTCAATATATTCGCGATATGACTGCGGCTTTTGCCGAGAATCTCGGACAGCTCCTCTTGCGTGCGGCCGAATTCGTCGACGAGCCGCTTGTACGCTTCAGCTTCTTCCAACGGATTCAGGTCTTCCCGCTGAATATTCTCAAGAATCGCGACTTCTAATTGGTCTTCTTTGCTCATTTCAACGATAATCGCTGGAATTTCCGTCATTCCGGCGACTTTCGACGCTCGCAATCTGCGCTCTCCGGCGATCAGCTGATACTCCCCGTCGCCTAGCTTCCGCGCTAAAATCGGCTGCAAAACGCCTTTCCTTTTTATAGATTCAGCCAACGAATTAAGGCCTTCTTCGTCGAAAGTTTTACGAGGCTGAAAAGGATTTTCTTTTATTTCGTCTACTTTGATTTTAACGATCTCGTTGTTTTCCGAATTTGTCGCGTCTAATTCCAAATCTAAAAACGCCGACAGCCCTCTGCCTAAAGATTTATTGGTCATCTCAATTCCTTGCTTAAAAATTCTCTCGCGAGTTCGATATAGGCGATCGCTCCCGCGGATCTTATGTCGTACAAAATTACCGGTGTCCCATGAGAAGACGCTTCGCTGATTTTTACGTTCCTAGGAATAACGGTGTTGAAAACTAGGTTTTTAAAATGCGAGCGAACGTCGTTTGCGACGGTCGCGCTTAAGCTGTTTCGCCGATCGTACATCGTTAGAAGAATGCCGGAGACGATTAAGTCTTTATTGACCGCGCTTTTCACGCTCTGGATCGTGCTAAACAACTGGGCTAATCCTTCGAGCGCGAAAAATTCGCATTGTAACGGAATAATGACTTTGTTTGAAGCGTTAAGGGCGTTTATGTTGATTAATCCAAATCCTGGCGGACAGTCTATCAATATGTAGTCGTACTCTAGATTGGAAATGGCTTTTTTTAATTTGCTTTCGCGGTCTTTTTGGGAGAACAGCTCCACTTCCGCGGCGGATAAATCTATTGTCGACGGAATGACGAACAAGCCGCTCACATACGTTTCGACGATTACTTCCCGCGGATCGACTAATCCGAGCAAAACGCCGTAGCTATTATGACGGCCTCTGTTTTTTCCTATGCCGAATCCCGTAGTAGCGTTTCCCTGCGGATCCAGATCAAGGACTAACGCGGTTTTACCGACGGCGGCTAAAGCGGTCGCCAGATTGACGGCGGTAGTCGTTTTTCCGACTCCTCCTTTTTGATTTATCACGGAAACTACGGTAGACATTGATTCTCGCTCGCAAAAACGAGACGGAGTATAACGCGGAACAAGGGATTTCTCAATTGAGAGAGGCCGTTTGCGTCGCGCGGATTTTACGGTGTAATTTTTTAGATATTATATTAATATGAGTTTCGCAAAATTTAGGAGCGTTTGTGGTAAAATTAGACTTACAGAAATTTTCTGGAGCTGAAGTCCTGCCTATAGTCGAAGGCGGAAAAGGAATCTCGATTTCAAACGGCGAAACCTGCGGAGCGTGGGCGGCCGAAGGCGGAGTCGGGACGTTTTCGGCGGTAAACGCCGATTCTTACGATGAAAACGGAAACGTTATTCCGCAAGTTTACCATGGAAAAACTCGTTTGGAGCGTCGGCATGAATTAGTCGCTTACGCGATAGACGGCGGAATTGCTCAAGCGAAAATCGCTCGCGAAAGATCGAACGGCAAAGGCCGAATTCACATGAACATTATGTGGGAAATGGGGGCTAGCGAAGAAATTCTCAACGGCATTCTTGAAAAAGCAAAAGACTTTATCCACGGCGTAGTCTGCGGGGCGGGCATGCCTTACGGTCTTGGAGAAATAGCGTCAAAATTCGGAGTTTTTTATTATCCGATCGTATCTTCCGCAAGAGCGTTTTCCGCTTTGTTTCGTAGATCGTTTAAAAAAGCGTTGGATTTTCTCGGCGGAGTCGTTTACGAAGACCCATGGCTCGCCGGCGGACACAACGGACTATCGAATGCTGAGGATCCGCTGAAACCTAAGAATCCATACCTACGACTTGTCGAACTTCGTAAGGCGATGAATGAATTCGCTCTGCAAAATCTTCCGATAATTATAGCCGGCGGCGTTTGGCAGCTTTCCGAATGGGAAGATTATATAAACAACCCCGAATTAGGGCTGACGGCTTTCCAATTCGGAACGCGGCCGATTTTGACGACGGAGTGTCCGGTCGCAAAAGCTTGGCAGCCGAAGCTTATGTCGCTTAAAAAAGGCGACGTAAAACTAACTCCGCTAAGTCCGACCGGATTCTATTCTTCCGCCGTCAATAATGAAAAAGTAAGCTATTTATTAGCTTTGCAAGAGAGACAACAGGTCGACGTAGTAGAAACTTCTTCTTTGACCGCGACGGTCGCCGGACGAGAAGTATATATTGACGCAAGCAAAGCCAATCAGGTTAAGTCTTGGATCGCCGACGGATTTTCAACGGCTATGCTTACTCCTTCAAATACCGTAGTTTTCGTAACTCCAGAACAGTCTAAGGAAATTTTGCATGATCAGAAAACTTGCTGCGGCTGTTTGAGCGCGTGTAGATTTAGCGGCTGGAGTCAACGCGACGGATCGACTGGAAAAATTCCCGATCCTCGCAGTTTCTGCATACAAAAAAGCCTTCAAGCCGCGGCTCATGGCGGCGATCTCGAAAAGATTCTGATGTTCGCCGGACATAGCGCTTATCGTTTTGGAGAAGATCCATTTTACGCGAATAATTTTATCCCGACGACTAAGCAATTAGTCGAGCGTATTTTAGCTGGATACTAAATTCATGCGAAAAATCGCCGGCTTATTTCTAATTTGTCTGCTTTTTGGCTGTTCGGAACGCGTCGTCGAAAATAAAGAAACGCCGGTTGCGATAAATGACGACGAAGAATACGACGAAATTTGTCGCAGAATTGCAAAGTTAAATATGACCGTAGTCGTTACCGGCGGCGGAATTAGACCTGGACTTGCGGTTAAAATGAAGAGCATCGCCGACAAATACGGCGTAAATATTCCAGAATATACTTTAATAAACAAAGATATTTTCCGAGGAGCCGATACGGACGACGCTCGACTGAACAATTTTATCGACGCGGTAAATTCCGATAAAGAAATCGTCTGGCATATGCGAGGCGGATACGGAACGTCAAGACTGATCGCTTCTTTAAATCGCCTGCCGCCGCCGAGTTCGTCAAAAACTTTAATCGGATTCTGCGACGCAACGTCGATGAATATTTTCGTTTCTCAAAAATGGCCGAATTGGAAGGTTATTCACGCTCCGCTTTTGATTTATCTAGAAAAATATTCGTTTTCAAAAGACAAATTTGAAACGCTGCTAAATATCTTAGAAAATAAAATAGACTCCTATGAGATTAGCGGAGTCGTTCCTTTCAATTATAAAGCTCAAACGCAAGAAAGAGTTGTCGGCAGATTAACCGGCGGCAATCTTTCGATAATTGAAAATAGCTTAAAAACATACTGGGAAATTCAAACCGACGGAAAAATTCTTTTTCTAGAGGATATATACATGGAACCGCAGCACATTTATCGCATGCTGTATCATCTGAAAGAAGCCGGTAAATTAGATAACGTAAAAGCGTTAGTTTTGGGACATTTTCATAAAGTTAAAGAAGAGGGAAACTTAGTTCCGTATCTAAAAGGATTTTGCGCTAATCTTCCAATTCCTGTTTACATAACCGATCAATTCGGACACGGCGAGCATAATATGCCGCTGATATACAACGCGACGGCTGAACTGCGCGATAGTAAAATGATTATAAATACATCAAAACGCTTTGGCAAAACAAACAAAGCAAAGACGAAATAGGAGAATTTAGTGCTTTTGAACGTTTATAAAGTCTTATCCGTTCTTCTTTCCCCATTTTTAAGAGCGTATTTTTACGCGCGATGTTTTTATGGAAAAGAAAAAATCGAGAGCGTGAAAAATCGTTTTGGAATACCGACGGCGGAAAGGCCTAGCGGGAAACTAGTGTGGATTCACGCGGCCAGCGTTGGAGAATCTACCGCCGCTATGAGTTACGTTAATCATCTCAAAAGACGGTTTCCAAAATTGAACGTATTGATAACGACAATTACGGTTACGTCCGCCGACATGCTGTCTCCGAAAATTGCGAAGATCGACGGATGCGAGCATCAATTCTCCGCGGTCGACAATCCGTTCTGGGTTAAAAAATTTTTGGACTATTGGCGGCCAAGCGCGGCGTTTTTTCTAGAGTCGGAAATCTGGCCTATAGCAATAGACTCGCTCTACAAACGCAAAATACCGATTTTTCTTATAAGCGCTAAATTGTCGCTGAAATCGTTTCGCAAATGGAGCGCGTTCAAAAATTTCCTTACGGAGACCCTTCAAAAAGTCGCCGCTATTTTAGCTCAATCGGAAATTGATCTCGAAAGATACCGACTTTTCTCTCCAAAAAACACAAGCCGCATGGACAATCTAAAATACGCGAACGATCCGCTGCCTTGCGACGAGGATCTGCTGAAAAAATTTCAGGAAGCCTACGCCGGCAAGAGAGTTTTCACAGCGGCCAGCTCTCATGAAGGCGAAGAAGACGTCATATTGGAAGCTCATGAGAAACTAAAAAAGAAATTCGATATTGTAACCGTAATTATTCCGAGGCATCTAACTCGCATGAAAAGAATATGCGAAATCTTCAAAAAACATTCTACAAAGTTCTGTTTAAGATCGGAAAATAATTTTTCTAACGATTGCGACGTCGTCTGCGTCGACGCTTACGGCGAAGTAGGGACGTTTTACAGAGCGTCGGACGTTTGTTTCGTCGGAGGCTCGCTCGTTCCAATAGGCGGACACAATATCTTCGAACCGGTCGCTCTCGGCAAGCCCGTTTTACACGGTCCTTTTATGGACAGCGCTTTAGAAACTAGAGATATGCTGCAAAAAAAAGGAGTAGCGTTTGAAGTAAAAGATTCCGACGATATTTGTAAAATTTGTTCTGAACTGATGTCTGATCCTGAAAAATTAAGCGCAATCTCAAAACTCGCGGCCGAAACCGCTAAAAACGACGCTTTAAAACAAATCGACGAAGCTACGCGCAAGGTTTTTGATTCTATAAATAAAAAGCGGTAATCTTAATCTGCCGACGGAGCGATCGATATATGAAACTCATAAAATCTCTTTTAACCAAAAAAGACGAAGCAAAAATTTTCGAATGGTTTATGGAGCATTCTCTAGAAAAAATAGGGGAGATTTTAGAGAGGAATAAGGTAATTTCCTTTAGAGCGGAAATCGACGGAGAAATTGTCGGTTATGTCGCCTTAGAGATGTTTTACGGCCAGCCGCATGTGAACTATCTGATCGTCCATAAAAAATATCGATTAAAAGGAATCGGAACAAAGCTTATGGAAAAAGCGTTTGAATTTGGAAAAGAAAACGGATCTTCTTTTATTTGCGTTTCAACGTTCAGTTTTCAGGCTCCGAATTTTTATCAGAAATTGGGGTTTAAAGTAGATTTCGTTCGCGCCGGATACGCTAAAAACACGAGTCTTTATTATTTATCGAAGCCGTTGTAAACGGGCTTTTCAACGAAAAGACTCACGCCTCTATTTGCTTATCGAGAGCTTTTATTTCCTTCATAAAAGAAAACATACCGACGATTTTTCCAACGATAAAAAATGCGAGCAAAGCGATTCCGACGACTACTAACAAAGCGACGTTTCTTTCCGCTCCGCCGTTGGCATAGTAAGGAGCCGCCCAGCCGTTCATAAATAAAATCAGAGCGAACATGAGCGCGGAAACCGCGATCTGCTTTAGGCATTCTACGCAAGAGCGCTTATCTACTTGAATCCCGCAGCGTTTTTTGAGATTTAGGGTAAGATAAATAAAATTGAAACACGACGCCAAAGTCGTCGCCCAAGCGACTCCCGTATGTTTTAGAAAAGGCATGAGAAGTCCTATAAAAAACAGATTTGCAAATATTGAAATAACAGCGCCGCGAAACGGAGAGCTAGTGTCTTTATTAGCGAAAAAAACCGAAGAAAACACTTTTGTCGCCATATAAATCGGCAATCCGTAAGCGAAGGCAACTAGCGCCGGAGCGGCCGCAGCCACATGTTCCGGCGTAAAACTTCCCCGTCCATAAATCGCTCCTATAAGAGGCTCGCTAAGCGAAGCGCAGATTACCATCGCGGGAAGAGTCAGCGACAACGCGAATAATAACCCCGAATTCATTTGTCTTCGAGCCGCCGCGTCGTCTTTTCTATGGATAGATCGGGCTAACGGCGGCAATAAGGCAATTCCGAAAGCAATTCCTAAAATCCCCATCGGAAATTGCTGAGCGTGATCGACGTAGTAAAAGTAAGAAACCGCTCCAGTCGGCAAAAACGACAACGCCACAAAATCTAACAAAAGATTCACTTGAGCGATTCCCGATCCGATCACTCCAGAAAGCAGTTTTTTAAAGAAAAGTTTAACCTCTTGCTTTTTTTCAGAAAAATCGAAACCTATTTTGAAGCCTAACCGTTTTACGTTGAACCATAAAACAAAAACTTGAGCGATTCCGGCTGAAAATGTCGCCCACGCCATAGTGTACGCGACGCTCGGGAAAAAAAGCGGTCCTATAAACACCGCGCATATAACGAAAATATTTAGAACTAACTGCGCCGCAGTCGTTATCGCGAACCTATTCAACGCGTTTAGAATTCCGCTGAACATGGCGGCCAAGACCGACGCGGCGACATAAGGAGAGCAAATTCTTCCGACTGAAATCAGACGCTCAAATTTTTCAGTCGAAGGATCTATTCCGGCTCCAAGCGTATTTCCCATTATCGCTCTGAAAAAAATCAAACAAAGAACCAAAAAAAACGAAACCCAAAGAGTTAGCCAGGTAAAAATCTGAGCGGCGATTTTTTGAGCCTCGTCATGCCCTTTATCCTTCAACGCTCCCGAAAATATCGGGAGGAACGAAGCGTTAAAAGCTCCTTCCGCAAAAAATTTTCTTAACGAATTGGCAAATTTAAAAGAAAGGGAGAAAACGTCTGCGTATAATCCGGCGCCGAGGAAATTGGACTGAGCTATGTCTCTGATAAAGCTGCTAATTCTGTACGCTAGAGTCCATCCGCCAACGGTAATGACATTTTTGATTAAACTCACCGCTTCGCTCCTTTTTGTGAAAAGTAAACGCTGTGTAAATATCATACAAATGTAATCAAACGCAATCGACTAAAGCGAGAAAATGCTAAGAGCCTGAAGACTCGCGCGGATGTTTTTTTATATGAGTTTAGGCTGTGTTAGGAAGAATTTTATTCGTCGTCTCTTTCCATCATCCTCGCTTCTGTTTCCTCCGTCATCCTGAGCAAAGCGAAGGATCCAGACGGCGAATACGCCGGAAAAGCGCGCGGATCCTTCGTCGGGCAAACACTCCTCTAGGATGACGGAAAAGGAAGAAGTTTCGCAGCTTCGCGCTCCTAGCAACGACTTATTGCGGAGTATAAACCTCTTGTTTCAATAAAAATCATACCACTCATCACATTTTTCCTAACGGAACCTATTATGTTAGGGAGAGGATATTGTTATATCTGTTTACGGAACAAACGCGTTTCGTTCGTTCGCGTAGACCGAGAATTGCATGTAAAAATACCGGAAGCGTTTCTAAACGGCCGCATTCCTCCAAACGCCAGGCGGAGTTGGAGAATTTTTGCAAATACTTGATCAAAAAAAATACGGACTATAGGCGTTGATAATGAAAAGTTTCGCCAGAGTTATGAACAAGCTTATCTACATAGTTATACACATCAATTACATAATCTTAATTATGTAAAATAGAGTTTGAAAAAAGCTAACATATTGAAAATTTTTGGTATTTAAAAAATCTTAGAAGCGAAATAGTAAGTATGTTCAGTAATGAGAAGACTTGACGCGATGAGAGCATTCCTTCTAGACCCGAAACCTTCTAGACCCGAATAATGGATTAAAAATTGCGGTTAATATATTGAGATAGAGCATGATTTTTGATTTTTATGTGTAAAAGTGAATAAAAACTGATTTATAAACTAACACTGATATTTCAGCGTTTTTGAGTGAGATTTAATTATCAAAATTTTTGCACAAAACGACACTTATGAGTTAAAAAAAACGGGTTAAAGACACGGCTGCATTGTGTAGTTGCATCATTCTAGTTGTTTTTACTACTATAAATTGACATATTAATGTCTCACGTCAAGGGATGATTCCGGCTTTTTATAATGATTTTCCGATATATGGAATTTTAGATAGGGGGAATATTTTAGCGTTGACTATGAACTTTAAAACGCTTATTATGCTTAAGAATTTTAATATGAGGAGTCGATATGAAAAAGAAGTTATTAGCTTCCGCAATTGTGGCCGCGTCCTTCAGTGGTTTTTCGTTGTTTTTCTGCCATGCTTGCGATCAACACGCTTATACGGCGCGAGACCCGCAAATATTTACACGACTAGCAATAGATTGCAAGTTGCCTATAGATTTTAAAACATTGTCCGCTAGACAGCAATCAGATCTTATTATTGCGGTTCGTCAAATAATTGGAGAAGCTCGCAGTGCGACAGGACTGCATGGTTTCAGAAACTTTACCGGGCTGACGACTAGCTTTGGATTTGAGATCATTTCTGGACATACGAGAACCCTCCACACAGCTGAAGAGCATGCGGAAGTCTTGTTTTTACTACTTAACGCCGAGACGGCGCGAAAACTACAAATGACACAAATACAGATTAATTGGAGCGACGCGCTTAAACGCGCTGGTATATGGAATTAAATTCATTATAAACTCCTTTTTTCTTGAATTTCTCACAAAAAAGGAATATCAATAACATATTGTAGTATGAAGATTGATATTTCTTTCAATCTCCTTTTTTTTGTGTTATAAAAAATAAGTATCTAAAGGGATGATTCTGAAATAATATATGAATTCTAAACGCGGCCATCATGTGACAGTATGAAAATACAGAAAAATTATCCCTCTCCAACGTTATTAGGTTCCGTTAGGAAAAATGTGATGAGTGGTATGTGATTTTTGTTGAAGCAAGAGGTTTATACTCCGCAATAAGTCGTTGCTAGGAGCGTGAATTCGCGAAGCTTCTTCCTTCTCTGTCATCCTAGAGGCATCCACGCGCTTTTCCGGCGTACTCGCCGTCTGGATCCTTCGCTTTGCTCAGGATGACGAGGGAAACAGAAGCGAGGATGATGGAAAGAGACGACGAACAAAATTTTTCCTAACACAACCTAGTAGATCCCTACGTATCCTCTTTATCTCGTTCTGATTCCAGCGTTTCATTTACCCAAAACGACATTGCGTAGGCGACGATTAAACAGATCGGCAAGACTAGCATCGCTTTTTGATATGCGGCGATTTCATAAACGCGGAGGCCGTTTGCCGCGGTCGTTCCAGTCCAGAAAACGTCTAGCAAAACGCCCAACGCCGGTTGAAATATTGCTCCGACTAGCATAACGAAACAGTTGGCGAACGCGACCGCGGAGCCGGAATTTTCGAGCGACTCGTTATTTTTCGCACACGTGAATATCAAAACCTCTCCGGCCGTCGCGAATCCTATTAAGAACACGACGATAAAAGACGCCGTCATATCTTGGACGTATACCAGCGGAATAAACAACGCCGCGACGCTGATTATAGTGAGGCGTATCGTCTTCATATAGCCGTTTAATTTTTTGGCTATCATAGCTATCGGCACGCTTCCGATCGCAAATCCGATGAACGACGTTGCGGAAGCGAACGAAGCGGTTTCGTTGTTGATTCCGCACTTAGCCATAAAAAACGGCACCGCCCACAGTTCCGCAAACACAGAAACCGGCAGATACATAAATCCGCCGATTATTCCGATTAATATAATCTGCTTATTTTTCAGAATCTTCCCAAAGGTCGCTCCAAAAGGCTCGCGAGAGTCCGCGCTTTTTGGAACGCTCATGTTTTTCGGGATAAGTAAAAACGCCGCTATCGCTATGACTCCTCCTATGGCCGCCAAAATAAACGTCGTTTCGCGCCATCCGATTAAGTTTACCGCTCGAGCGATTGGAAATCCCGCGCAAAGTCCTCCAAAAGTGCCCATCATGTTGGTTATGGCGGCGAAGACCGCAAAATGCCTGATCGGAAACGCCGTCGACGCGACTTGCAAACAGGATATAAAGGCGCAAGCCGCTCCGGCTCCCATTAAACAGCGTCCAAATTGAGCGACGCATACGCTTTTTGTTAGAGCGAACAAAACCGATCCTACCGTCGATAGAGCCGCCGAAAGTCCGACAATATTCCTCGGACCGAGTTTATCGAGAATAAATCCGCACGGAAGTTGCAAAGCGGTATAAGAGTAGTAGAAAAACGAGATCATAACGCCCAACGCTCCGCTCGTTATATCGTAGTGGGACATAAGATCGTTCGTCATGACGCTCGGAGAGACTCTCAACATTACTTCGTATAAATAAAATACGTTTGCGACCGTCCACGCGATCCATGAACTTTCCCTCTCGCTTCTCGTCATGCCTTCTCCATAATTAAAACAAACTAAAAAGATATTAAAATTCGAGGATAACGTCAATGATCATTGCAGATGCGTTCGTCATCCTGAAGGAGGACGCGCGACGACGAATCCATCCGTTTTTCAAGCTTCTTCGTCGCGTGGATCCTTCGCTTCGCTCTAGGATGACGGAAAGGCGATGAAGTCGCTCGCAAAAACGTAGACAGAGTAGTCGTCGCCTTCCTAACTACGGTCTCTCATTTCATCCTTAGCTTGCTTCTTCTCCCCTCCCCCATTCCGCCTATATTGATCGCGGCGGGTTTGCGCTAGTATTCTCCTCAACGCGCAAAAATGGTTTCTAGATGGAAGAATATACGGTTACTCAGCTCTCGAATTTGATAAAAAAATCGATCGAACAAAGTTTCGGCAGAATTTATTTAAAAGGAGAGATCAGCGGGTTAAAGATCCACTCCTCGGGGCACGCGTACTTCTCGCTGAAAGATTCCGAGTCGATTATCGCCGCGGTTTGCTGGAAATGGAGCCTTCAAAGGCAAACGATAAAAATAGAAGAAGGCATGGAGGTAAAATGCTTCGGTTCCGCGACCGTTTATCCTCCGCAGTCGAAATATCAATTCGCCGTCGAGCGATTCG
>JAISHN010000065.1 GCA_031262635.1 Holosporaceae bacterium | reverse complement strand
CAACTTTCTCTCTGATTATCGGAATTAACGACTCTGCGTTCGTCTTCTGGATTATCTGAGCGTAAACTTTTCCTCCTCGCTTCAACAACCCAAATACAGGAATCTTTCCCGCAGCTCCTTGACCTCTTTTGCCTTTCCTTACTCCTCCAAAATAACTCTCGTCTATCCCTACTCTTCCGAAAAACTTTTCGCTCCTTTCCTCTTGTTTCTTCGCAATTTCTTCCCGCAACTTGCGAAAAAACCTTACGGCGGAGTTCCTATGAATTCCCAGTATGCTTGCCGCCGTTCTCGCCGTAGTTCCGGCTACAAAAAATTCTAACAGCTTCCCTTGAACTTTTCCGCTTGGTTTACAATTCTTTATCCGCATTCCAACATCCTAACACTCCTCGCGTCAGGCACTAAGCCCTAATTAAAACTCCTTTCTACGTCTTTGCGACGGCGATCCAGAATTTATACTTGTTTCTCCGCTTTTCTGGCGCGCTTCGAGCTTCGCTTCTCGCAATGACGGAAAAGTGTGGTTGACGCTGGTATCCCCTCGCGCCAACCCTCTCCCGCAAGGGGAGAGGGGGCGCAGCATCGGGTTTACATCACAATAGAGAATTGTTCTTTTGGCTTTTTAAAGTCTCGTAGCCTTGACGAGTTGCCGTATTCCCCCTCTCCCCTTGCGGGAGAGGGGTGGGGTGAGGGGGAATGTCGCCGCCGCTTCGTCATCCTAGAGGAGGGCTTGCCCGACGAAGAATCCATGCGCTTTCCCAGCGTACTCGCCGTCTGGATCCTTCGCTTTGCTCAGGATGACGAGGGAAACAGAAGCAAGGATAACGGAAAGGGACGACGAACAAAATTCTTCCTAACACAGCCTAAAAAGCGGTTTTAAAATGGTTGTAATAGCGGCGCCGTTTGTCGATTATTTCGCTTGCGTTCTACGGATTAACACTCTTTTTACTCGTCGCGGGTCGGCTTCGATTATATCGAACTCCACGCCGGAGGGGTGAACAAGAGTTTCGCCGCGGGTCGGCATTCTTCCGGCCAGAAGCATAGTTAGGCCGCCGATGGTTTCCACGTTAATTTCGTCGTCGTCTTTTACGAGAGGTCTGAGCAGCTCTACGCCAAGCAAATCTTCGCACTCGCCGATCGGCGTTTTCGCGTCCGCGATCAGCGATCCGTCTTGCTTTGTCGCCACCTGTGGAAAAATGCTTTGATTCTGTTGAATCTCGCCGACTATCTCGGAAACCACGTCTTGCAGCGTCACAAGCCCGTCTACTCCGCCGAATTCGTCGACGACTAAGGCCATGTGGTTGACCGACTCGCGGATTTCAACCAATAATTCTAACAATCTAACGCTAGGAACAACGTAGATCGCTTCTTTTAATAACGATTCGATATTGAACGACTGCGGATTTCTTACGTAAGGAAGAAAATCGCGAACTCTTACTATTCCGACGACGTTGTCCAGCGTGTCTTTATAAACCGGAATTTGCGAATAGCTGTTGCTAGAAAAAATTTCTATAAATTCGTCCAAAGTTGAGTCTATTTTTGCCGCGACGATATCCGCTCGAGGAACCATTATATCCTCCGCGGTAAGATCTTTGAGACCAAGAACATTGGAGACGAGGGCGAGTTCGCTAGTGTCTTCGGCGTTCATTCCGCCGTTTGCATCTATGTCGGACTCGATTAAATCCTCCAATTTATCTATGAGCGGCGCGTCGTTTTTCTTCTTAAATAATTTTGATAAAAAATTTCTAATTTTTGACGTCATGACGGTTCTTCTTGTAAATATGGATCTTTTACGTTCAGCTTCTTTAAAATTTTCGCTTCTAACGCTTCCATTTGCTCGGCTTCGGATTCTTCCGCGTGATCGTATCTAAATAAGTGCAACATACCGTGGACAAGTAAGTGTTTTAAGTGATCGTAGAAAGACTTTTTTTGCTCTCGGGCTTCTCGTTCGACTGTTTCGAAAGCTAACGCTATGCTGCCGAGTATGCAATACTCCGCGTCTTCGGACAGAATATCCGCCGGAAACGACAATACGTTGGTCGGCTTGTTTATTCCTCTGTAGGTTTTGTTTAAAGAGCGGACTTCTTCGTCGGTAGTAAAGAGAAAACAGACTTCGACGTTGTCGTCGTTTAAACCGACTTCGTCGAAAACCGCTTGAACGCATTTTTCAACGACGGGTTTTACTTCTTCCTCGTTCCACGAATCTCCTTCTATAGTGATCGCTAAATTCATGGCTCGATTACGCCTATCAAACTATGCGACGCGTTTTCCGTTATTTTGACCTCCGCTATATCGCCTATAGATATATTGTTAGCGCAAACCGATACCGCTTGTGAATACTCGCTGCGGCCAGTCAGCTGATTTTTATGCTTTCCGCTCTTGACGAGCAGTACTTTTAGGCTGCGTCCGACAAAGTTTTCGTTAAATTCCGTCTGTTGATTGTTCAACAAATCTTGAAGAATCCGCAGTCTTTCGGACTTTACGCTTTCTGAAATTTGATCGTCCATTCTCGCCGCGGGCGTTCCAGGACGCGGGCTGTATTTAAACGAATACGCTTGAGCGTAACGGACTTTTTCCGCCAGCTTCAATGTTTGTTGAAAATCTTCGTCCGTTTCGCCTGGAAATCCGACGATAAAATCTGAAGAAAAAGCTATATCCGGCCGATGTTCTCGCAACATTTCGATTTTTTCGAGATACTCCGAGTTTGAGTACTTGCGATTCATCTTTTTCAGGATTCCGTCTGAGCCGGATTGAGCCGGAAGATGTAAGAACGGCGCTAAAATTTCGATATCTCTATGCGCTTCGGCGATTCTTTCGTTTACGTCTTTCGGATTAGACGTAAGGTATCGCAATCGTTTTAGACCGGCGACATTAGCTAATTCGTAAAGCAAATTCGCGAGATTGCTTTTTCCGCCGTTTAAACCTTCGCCGCGATAGGAATTGACGTTTTGCCCTAGCAAGGTAATCTCCTTCGCGCCCGCCGCGACGAGATTCTTCGCTTCGGCGACGATATCCGCGACGCTTCGGGAAAATTCGCGTCCTCGCGTATATGGAACGATGCAATATGCGCAGAAATTATCGCAGCCTTCTTGAATTGTTAAAAACTCCGATACGCTTCTGTTACTTGCGCTCGCCGGCTGCAAAAATTTTTCGCGAGCGTCCGAGGAAATCGACACAATCGCGTCCAAGGCTTTATTTTTCGCGATATCCGTCGCGACTTCGGATATTTGCCCTATATTTTGCGGTCCGAGAATCGCGTCGACATAAGGAGCGCGTTTTAGAATATCCTTCGATCGCAACTGCGCCATACATCCGGCGACTATGATTATAAAATCGTTCGGCGATTTCTCGTCTTTGATAATTTTTAGACGACCAAGATCGGAAAAGACTTTTTCGTCGACTTTGTCTCTAATACTGCAAGTATTCAATACGACGACGTCCGCTTCTTCCGGCTTTGAAACGGCTTCGCCGCCGGCCGCGATAAAAGCGTCCGACATCCGTTGGGAGTCGTAGGAATTCATCTGACAGCCGTAGCTTTTTATGAAAAAACGCATAACTTATTGTTTTTACTTAATTTTTAAATTCGTCATTGCGAGGAGGGCGAAGTCCGACGCGGCAATCCATCTATGGACTAGAGCGCTTCGTCGCTACGCTTCTCGCAAAGACGTATTACTAAAAGATTCGCCGACGACGTATGAAGTTTTTTCACTTTCGCTTTTTCCAGTCTTTCGCAAAAATCTGCGGTTCTGACGTGCTCAACAAACGTTATAACTCTTTATGTACTTCAAATAATTTCTCTAATTTTTCTTCATCTTGCCGCGACGCCGGAACATAATTTTTGTTTATCATATATCTAATATAGATTTTATTATAAAAAAAAGCGACCGTAACCTGTATCCAGAGCAACCAAAAATTCGGCCCTGAAAACAATTTATCTATTATAGCTGCATGCGACTTTAAATCCAAGTTTGCAAGCAAAAGCGCTAAACCTACATTTAAAATGAGGAAAAGCGAAGCGCTAGGATAATCGCGTCTAATAGTAGGCACCATCCAGCCAAAAAACAGAAACGTCCAAGAAAAGCCTATTTCACATCTTTGCAAAACTCCATTTTGATTCTTCAATAAAATTGTCTTAACAAACCTTACGTCTTGATCATCGCTCATAAATTATTTTCTCCCTTTCCAGTCTTTCGCAAAAATCTCCAGACCTTTTGTCGTCAACGGATGATCGAAGCATTGCGCTAAAATCTTAGGCGGCATGGTTATCGCGCCGGCGCCTATCATAGCGGACTGAATTACGTGCTGCAGATTCCTTACTGAAGCCGCGAGAACTTTTGTTTCGTATCCGTGAACGTCAAAGACGTCGACGAGTTCCTCTATTAAAGCCATTCCGTCGTGTCCTATGTCGTCTAAGCGACCGATGAACGGCGAAACGTAAGTCGCTCCGCATTTGGCCGCGAGCAACCCTTGAGTCGGAGAAAAACACAGCGTCAGATTGGTGGAAATTCCGTCGGCCGACAACGCCTTGCAGACTCGCAATCCGTCGAACGTACACGGCAACTTAACGCAGACGGCGCTATGAATTTTCGCGAGCCGTTTTCCTTCCGCCAGCATGCCGTCGTAGGTTTCGGATACGACCTCCGCGCTTACCGGACCGGAGACCGTTTTGCAGATTTTTTTGATTAAACCTTCAAAATCTTTCGCTCCGCTTTTAGCCGCTAAGCTTGGATTTGTGGTAACTCCGTCTATAAAATCCTTATAAAGCTCGATATCGTCAATATCCGCGGTATCTAAAAATATTTCCATGAAACTCTCCGTCTTGTTGAACGAATGATACGCTAAAGGACTCGCTAAAGAAAGAGAATTCGCGGACGTGAAAACGTCGAAAAATCATAAATTCATTCTTTGTACAATTGAGATCAAATTATTTTAATGTTATAAAATTACGCAAACGCAAAGAGCCTGTGTGGCGGAATGGTAGACGCTGCAGACTTAAAATCTGTTGTCCTTACGGACGTGGGGGTTCGAGTCCCCCTGCGGGCACCATTGATGACTAAGCGGTTTTTCCACTTTCCAATAGACTCGTTTTTTTATCTCAAAATATGCTAAAGTAAGCCTTCATTGCTGTGGAGCGAGGTTTGCTAAAGTCATCCGAGTTGATAGAAGCCGTGAAAGGATACAATCCAAGATGCTCCGAAGATTTTTTGCGAAGGGCGTATCTATTCGCTATGGAAGCTCATGGCGTTCAAAAGAGAGAATCGGGAGCTCCTTATTTTTATCATCCGACGGACGTGGCTCGATTTTTGGCGGAATTAAAATTTGACGCTCATACCGTCGTCGCGGGATTATTGCACGACGTTTTGGAAGACGCTAACGTAAGTTTAGAAGAATTAGAGAACATTTTTGGAACAGACGTGGCTTTTTTAGTGGACGGCGTTACAAAGCTGTCTAAAATCAGCTATTCCTCCAACAGCGTTCGTCGAGCGGAAAATTTTAGAAAATTTATCGTAGCTACGTCGCGAGACGTTAGAACTTTAGCAATAAAGCTCGCCGACAGGTTGAGCAATATGCGAACTTTGAACTACATATCGTCGAATGAAAAAAGAAACAGAATATCTCAAGAGACTTTAGAAATTTACGCTCCTCTCGCCGAACGCATCGGAATGAATCTTGTGAAAGACGAGATGGAAGACGTGGCTTTTTATAATCTTTATCCACAAGAATACGGCGAAATTTCCTCTAAACTCGACCAGATCAGAAAAACGGAGCCAAATTTTATAGAAAAAACCTCTCTAGAGTTGAAAAGAGTCTTCAGGCGAGCCGGAATCGAGGCGGAAATACATGGACGAGAAAAAAGAGTCTATTCTATATGGAAAAAGATTCAGAAACATAACGTATCGATAGAGCAAATTAACGATATAGTGGCGTTTCGAATAATCGTCGACGAGATTCCGCAATGCTATTCGTCGCTAGGCCTGATCCACACTTGTTATCCGATCGTTCCAGGAAGATTTAAAGATTACATAAGCATTCCAAAATTAAACAACTATAGATCGTTACACACCACTGTGTTAGGGCCGTTTAAACAACCGATAGAAATCCAAATTCGAACGAAAGAAATGGATCGCATTGCAAACGAGGGAGCGGCGATTCATTGGGCTTACAAGAGCGATAAAATTTCCGCGGCGAGCGAAGATTCCAAAAAATACGGCTGGATTAGAAATTTGCTTACTATCTATCAGAATTCCGTCAGCTCGCGAGAAGCTATGGCCAATTCAAAGTTGGAAATGTTCGACAGCGAAGTCTTTTGCTACACTCCGAAAGGCGATTTAGTCACTCTGCCTCGCGGAGCGACGGCGGTAGACTTCGCTTACGAGATTCACAGCAGCATCGGAAACTCCTGCGTCGCGGTAAAGATCAACGGTCAAGTTTCTCCGCTTGGAACCGTTTTGAAAAACGGCGATAGAGTCGACATAATCACCTCTCCAAATAAAAAACCGGAGGCGGTTTGGAGTCAATTCGCAGTCACTGGAAAAGCAAAGGCGTGCATAAAGAAATTTATAAAAGAACAGGAGAAAAGACAGTTTGAGATTCTTGGAGAACAACTTACAAAATACGTTTTCGCTTCGTCGGGCGCGACGTTTGACGAGAGTCTGATAGACCATAAAAAATTTGCGTCCAGCTCTCTCAATAAATTCTACTGCAACGTCGGCAAAGGAATTATTCCGCTCGGAAGCGTTTTTAAAATTATTCCTAATCCGGTAGAGCGAGAAGTCCCTTTTGAGAACTACGTCTGTTTAGCGGATCTTATTCCAGGAATAGCCGTTCATTTCGCGGAATGTTGTCGCCCGATTTTAGGAGACCAAGTTATCGGAGCGTTGATTCCCCGCAAAGGACTTGAAGTTCACGCGGAGAGCTGCGACTACTTAAAGAAGAACAAAGGCCTTCTAATAAAAACAAAATGGAGTCGAGAGGACAAATCGGATTCTCCGCTTTTATCGAAGTTGCGGATAATCGTTTCAAATCAAATGGAAAGTTTTTCTAACGTCGCGAATATAATCAACACTTGCAAAGCCGTTATAATCAATTTAAAAACTGAACGCCGAACGGTCGGTTTTCTTACTTTGCTCGTAAACTTAAAAACCAGAAACGAAGCTCATTTGGAAGAAGTCCTAGCGTCGTTGCGACTTTGTTCGAACGTAAGATCTGCGGAAAAAATCGATTAAAACGTCTTCGATTCGATCGCGGGCGTTTTTTTTACGCGATCGGTAATGGTGGGCGATGACGGATTCGAACCGCCGACATCCTCGGTGTAAACGAGACGCTCTACCGCTGAGCTAATCGCCCGAAACGCCGTGAAGAATACGCAATTTTTCGCAGCGACGCAATAGACATAAGCGACGGCGACGCTTACAAAGATGAAGAAGGGAAGGGGAGTCGCGTTGTTTTTTAGATTCTCGAGGCGCTTAAAAAACTAAATTTACGAATCTAAGCGCGTTTCATCCTTGATTTTTACGGAAAAATTATTAGTCTCGTCATGAACGTTTTATTTGGGAGTTAAGTTTGGAAGAAAACAAAATTACGGGAGAAAAATACAGAGTCAACAGAGCGATTACCGCTCCGCAGGCGCGTTTGATAGACAAGGACGGAAACCCGATCGGAATAGTCGGGATAAGAGAGGCTATGATCATGGCTCGCGAAGCCGGACTAGATCTGGTGGAAATCGCGCCTCAGGCCGTTCCTCCGGTTTGCAAAATCCTCGATTATGGAAAATTGAAATACGAGCTTCAGAAAAAGAAATCGGAGGCTAAAAAGAAGCAGAAAGTCGTCGAGCTTAAGGAAGTAAAATTAACTCCTTCCATCGGAGAACACGACTATAACGTGAAGCTTCTCAACGTAAACAGATTTCTGGAAGAGGGGAATAAAATAAAGGTCACTTTGCGTTTCCGCGGTCGAGAGCTTTCTCACAAAGAGCTTGGAGAGAAATTGTTGAATCGGCTGATCGAGGACGTAAAAGAAAAAGCGAAAGTCGAAGGCTCTCCGCAGTTTGAGGGTAGACAAATGATGATGATTCTCTCGCCGCAAGTTCAGAAAAATGACAGATAGGCTTTTTAAACACACAATTGGAAATTTCGATATAAAAGACGCGTTCGAAGCGGTCGATCTTTTGTTTGAAAGAAACTATTCTTCGGTTTCGTGCGAAAAGAAGAACGACGATTGGATCGTTGAAGTATTGAACTTTAAGGAAATTCCCGAAACGGAGATTAGGTCGATTTTGTCCGGCTATCGCTTTTCAAAAATCAAAATCGAAGAGTTGGAAGACGCGAACTGGCTGGAGAAGTGTTTTGAGAATTTCAAACCGATCGTCGCGGGCGACTTTTACATATACGGTCCGCATTTGCGAGGAAGTTCTATTCCGTCCGATAAAATCGCGATAGAAATCGCCGCCGCGACGGCTTTTGGAACCGGCGAGCATCCGACGACGAATCGCTGTTTGGTCGCCGTTCAGACTTTTTTCGATGAAAAACGCAGTAAGTCGGCGTTGGATCTCGGCTGCGGATCGTGCGTTTTGAGCATAGCTCTCGCAAAACTCGGCGCTTGCGAGGTTTACGCCTACGATTGCGACGACGAAGCGGTCAAAGTCTCGCGGGAAAACGTCGCGATAAATAAAGTCGCGCATAGAGTAAGCGTATTTAAAAATCTTGACTGCGAATTTGCCTGCAGACAATACGATTTTATCGTCTCAAATATTCTAGCCGAACCGTTGATTTCGATGAGCGAGGCGGTCGTTTCTTCGCTTTCGCCAAACGGTTTGCTCGTTCTTTCCGGTTTTACTTCCGACGACGACGGCGTTTTGCGAAAATATCTTTCGTTAGGATTGAAGCTCAAGTTTAGATACGATTACAAAGGCTGGACTACTCTGGTATTTGAAAAAGCCGCCGCGTAAATTCGCTGGATTTTTAGGATTTTTTAAATAACGATTTTGTGGTAGTCTCGCGCCGAACAAGGGAGAATGAAAAATTGGAAGCAAATCCGATCGACGTAACTGAAACGCTTGCGGCTAAGATGAATTTAAATTTCAGCAGAGTCGACGACAATGAAATTTCAATTTTATTGAAGAACGAAGAGCCGGAGTATATTCTTTCCGTCGTTTTTAAATCTGAATACGAGATTCTTCATTTTTCTTGCGATATGAATCTCAGCGCCGCGAAACACAAACGCGCCGCCCTCGCCGAAGCGGTCGTAAAAGCGAACGAAAGAATTTGGGTCGGACGTTTCGATCTTTTATCGATCGGAAATCGCATTGTATACGGCTTGACTATCCCGTTCGCGTCGTCTTTTATGGCCGACGAAGAAGTAATGGAATCGATAATCCGCCTGATCGTGGAAGAATGCGATCAATTTTATCATTATTTTTCATTGATTATAAAAAGCAAAAAAAGCCCGAGTTTCTCTATGAACGCATTGTTTCTAGAATCCGCCGGCGAGGCGTAGAGTTTATAACCAAAGAGTCCTTAAGAACGACTTTTATAAAAGTAAGTATATTCAATTTGCTCCAAGAGATTTATGCAACGAGTTATGGCGGCGGCAAAGGTCTCGATTGTTTGAGGCCGCCAGCGGTTGATAAGCGGCGTACAGCTTCCCAGAATGTCGTTTGTTCCAGCTTTTTCTCGAGGCCTTTAGTTTTTTGGCGGGCGTCTCTGAGTAGCGTTTGCGTATCTTTGAGATCACGTTTTAGGGTGTAGCTTGTAGCCGATTCTGTATATTTCGGAGCGAACTGCCCGTGGTTTCCTGGAAAGCCAATAGTTCGTCCTCTAGTCAAAATCGCGCCTGTAGGTAGTGTGATTTTCAGAACCCCTGTGAAGTCGTTTGGGTCGGATGTCCACTTGCGGAGCAGTTTTGGTTCGCATACCAATTTTATATTAGCCTTTCCCCCGCTCTGTACGCATACGTGCTCTAGGTATCTTGCCCCCAATGTATCGATTGTAGCCGAGCGGCCATAGGTCCCAGACACGTTTAGTCTCAGTGCGTGGTCCAGAAGATCGTCCGTCTCCATTTTCACCATGGGTGGAAGTTTCGCTGTGATACAAGTAAGTTTAAAGCCTGATTCTGGTGCCAGTGGGATTCCTTTTGTTGTCCCTATGTAGCCGAAGCTTTCTATCATCTGTCTAGCAACGAGCAAATTTGTTTCCGATTCACCTAAGGGTTTGAAAGCAGTCATGTTGGGCGCCGGGAGGAAGAGCAGGTTCTTGGCCGTGACGTGCAGAGCGCTCAGTACAGTTTGGTCTCGCTTGTCGATGACTTCGCAGACCTCGCTAGGAGCATATTCTTCCTGTCCTTGAATAATCGCTCCCTTAATTTTTAGTGTAAAAATCGAAAAACTTACAATCAATAATTTGAGAAATTTTGTCATACCAACCCCCTTAACATGATCTAGTACAACTATAGGTTATGCAAAAAAAAACAACTAGGTTGTGTTAGGAAAAATTTTGTTCGTCGTCCCTTTCCGTCATCCTTGAGCGAAGCGAAGGATCCAAGCGGCAAAGAAGCTTAAAAATCATATGGATCCTTCGTCAGGCTTCGCCTTCCTCGAGGATGACGGAAGAGAGAGGAGACGACGCGGGCAAACTCTCTCTTCTACGCATGACATAAATACGCTAAATCTTAGCGATTCATCTTTTCCAAAATGCGGCGAATATAGTACTATCGCCTCGCAAGCTCAAAAGGACGATCATGCGAAAACTATTCGGAACAGACGGAATTCGAGGAGCGGCGAACGAATACCCGATGACGATTGAAACGTGCCAAAAATTGGCGGAGGCGATCGTCGTAAAATTCTGTTCGCCGCGGGAAAAAAAGCATTTAGTCGTTATGGGAAGAGACACGCGCGTCTCCGGCGATATGTTCTCAAAGGCCATGGCCGCGACGTTTTATTCGCTTGGAGTAAACGTCTGCTACGAGTCCGTCGTATCGACTCCTCATTTATCGATAAAAACGGCGAAATTGGGAGCGTCCGTCGGTGTCATGATATCCGCGTCGCATAATCCTTTTTACGATAACGGAATCAAATTGTTCAATGAGTCCGGCTTGAAATTAACGGAGGACGAAGAGGCCGAATTAGAAGAAATCATGAGCCGCAAACCGTCTCTTCCGCGAGCGACCGGAGCGGATATCGGCCAAGAAATATCAGGAACGGCAAAGGATTATTTTTTATATTATAAAAAAATAAAACGTCAATTTAACTTTAACGACGAACTCGCGGAGCGCGTTAAAATTGTCGTTGATTGCGCCAACGGATCTCTCGCGGCTTTTTTTACCAAATATACGTTGAACGAACTAGGGTTCGAAAACATCGTCTTAATTAACAACTCTCCCGATGGAACGAATATAAACAAAAACTGCGGAGTCACTTGTCCAAACGTTATCGGCGAAGCGGTTTTGCATAACAAAGCCGATATTGGGATTGCGTTCGACGGAGACGGAGACCGCGTTATTATATCCGACGAAAACGGAAAGATATTAGACGGCGACCATATTCTCGCGATTTTAGCGGCGTCGGAAAAATGCGATAAAGTCGTCTCGACGATCATGTCAAACTTCGCTTTGGAAAAATATCTGTCGTCCGTCGGAATCGAGTTAATAAAAACGCAGGTCGGCGACAAATACGTCTCAGAACGCATGCGCGAAACGGGAGCAAAATTTGGAGCGGAGCCGTCGGGACACGTTATCGTCGCTTCGCACGCGTATACCGGAGACGGACTTTTCGCAGCGTTGAAGGTTTTGGAATACATGATCAAGAATCGCAAAAAATGCGGCGAGCTGCGCTTTTTCGAGCCGTGTCCGACCGTAAGCAAAAATATTCGCGTTAAAGATAAATCCGTAGTCCAAGACGAATCCGTTCAACGAGCGATCGGCAAATTTGCGAAACAATTAGAAGGACGCGGCAAACTGATAGTTCGACCGTCCGGCACGGAGCCGGTTGTCAGAATCTGCGTCGAAGGGGAGGACGTTGCGGAGCTTCAAAATATTGCCGACGAGCTTTCTTTGATTATAGAAAACTTGCGTAACGGTTAGATTTACCGCCGCGCGTCGCAGACGACAGATAGGCTAGGGGAGGGGACGATTTGAGAGCGAGCGGTTTCAAACTAATCACGCGTCGCGTATAGTCTTTTCCAAGCGACATAGCGGCGAAACAATCCGATAAAAACAATTTGCGTCGCTCTTCTTGAGAAAGACGCGGTTTTTATATATGTTTCGAAAAGACGCGGTCGTAGCTCAGTTGGATAGAGCGTGAGATTCCTAATCCCAAGGTCGCAGGTTCAAATCCTGCCGATCGCGCCATTTAAATAAGTAAGAATCTCAGACTATCGATTCCCAGAGTTTGTCCATCCTTCCGATCTCAATTTCTTTATCGATATTCGCGACTTTGATCGAATCTTTTTCCCGATTTGCGGCGGCTTTTTTTAGGATCGCGATCATTTCTTCATTAGATAGGCCGGAAGACGGGTCGACGATAATAGTCTGCCGAACGCCGGTCGTTTTTTCGCGAGCTTCTACGCTGAGCAATCCGTTTACGTCGACGGAAAACGCGACTTCCACTCGCGGTTCGCCAGCGGGCATCGGCGGAATTCCCGTTAGTTCGAAATTCGCCAAAGATCGGCATTCGCTCGCTATCGGCCTTTCGCCTTGGACTACGCGGAATTTTATCCCCGTTTGATTGTTTTCATACGTCGTGTATTCTCGCTTTTCGACGATCGGAATAGGCGTATTTCTGTGAATAATTCTATCGACTCCGCCGCCAAAGGTTTCTATTCCTAAAGTCAGCGAAACAACGTCTATTAGCAGCATTTTCGAGTTTTTTTGAGCGATCGAATCCGCGTAAATTGCCGCGCCAAACGCGACCGCTTCCTCGGGATTTATATTGTCGAAGATTCTCGCGCCAAAATGACCTCGCGCGGTTTCTTTTACGAGATTTAGCTTCGTCATGCCTCCGACCATAACTACGCCGCTTAATTCGGCGGGCGTTATATTTGCGTCCGATAAAACTCGATCGGAAATTTCCAAACTTCTAAGCAGAAAATCCCGCGAAACTTTTTTGAGAACGCCCTGCGATAATTTAAATTCGCAGTTCTGGTAGTTTTTCGCGATCTCGGGCGAGTCTCCCAAGTTTTCCTTTAAAAACTTTGCCGCTAATCGTCCCGATATTTTTTCGCTTTCGCTAAGTCGGTCAAAGTCAATTCCGCAGAGCTTGCAATTATATTTTAAAATCTCGTTGTCGATATCGTCGCCGCCGAGATAATTATCGCCGCCGGTCGCTAGAACTTGAAAAATTCCGTCAGTCAATCGTAAAACGGAAAAATCAAAGGTGCCGCCGCCAAAATCGTAAACGGCGAAAATTCCATTCTCATTTTTATCCAGTCCGAAGGCGACGGCGGCCGCGGTCGGCTCGTTTACTAATCGCAAGACTTTTAGACCGGCGATGGAAGCGGCTTGTTTGGTCGCCGTTCGTTGTAAATCGGAAAAATGCGCCGGAACGGTTATTACCGCCGCGTCGATTTTTTGCCCAAGGTTTCGTTCGGTTTCTCTTTTTAAATAAGAAAGAATATCCGCGGAAATCTCCGCCGCGTTTCTTTCAACGAGTCTTTGCTCGCTTCCCATAAAACGCTTCGCCGAGAAGGCCGTTTGAGTTTGATCCGCCGCGCGCGCGGCTTCGCGGCCGACGATCGG